>JBJMHG010000374.1:0-3352 GCA_045807485.1 Actinomycetes bacterium | reverse complement strand
CACTAATCCTCTATTTGATAATGCGAAATAATCGATATAAGTAGTTCTCTTAGCCGGTGGTAGGAAGCACCTGGCTTTCACCCTTGTAGCTTCTGGAGGAGGGATGCTTTGCCGGAAGTGCTCCTGTGGCCAAGGAGCGCTTTTCCCCTTCGCCATTTTGAAGAGTAAGTAATAAAAAGATCATGATGGACCTTAGGCGGAGTTCGATTAGCTCCCTTTGAGAGTTGCAGAGAACCGATGCCAATTTCTCACCGTTCGAGGAAACCAACAACATATATCGGGCCACGTCAGCCGTAGGACAGCTGTGCTACTGGGCGTTCAACATAGACTACGACGAGCCTTCGAGAAGGGCAGTTCCAGGTTCCTCGTTCCCTAATGAGCCGACTCTAACCAAGAATGCAAGCTTAGAGGCGTGTGGCCCATGAAGGGAAACAGCGGGACCGATATAGACTCTAAGGAGATTGGGAGGAGCCCAGGAGCACTGCGCAAAATCGCACAATCCACAAAATTACCTGGTCTTCGCTTATCCTCTCTTTGGCATCATAAGCCTCCGCATATCCTCACATTTAGTGTCTGTTTGGTAAGGCGGAGGGCTTGGAATGAGTTTGTACGCTTTCTCGTACGAGTAGGAGATACTGCTGTTCGGTCATGCTTCGTCTGCATTCTCGTCAAGCTGCATGACCTTGAAGGGATGGTGTACGTCCGTGTTGAATTGCTCAGCAGCTTCTAATGCTGTTAATACCCGCTTCTTTGAGGCCATCTGTTCAGAGACGTACAACGCGCCCAGAGCAACCTGTGCTCCACTACCTATAACGTAATAATCGGCCGCAGCTTCCCCAACCTGAAAATCACTTGCGATGTAAAACAAGCGACCACCATAAGCTACCAAGAAGTCCCCTCCGGTTTCCTTTCCACTCTCTTGGCGAGCATAGCCGCCGGATTTGAGGCATTCACGTACTGCGTCAACGAAGTCTGTTGCCATAAGAAAATACATCTGTATGGGGGGCTCGCGGTGGTGGTGTGAATTTGTAGCGAAGAAGCTGTCCCATCCTGAAAGAGGAGGTAAACCCCATCAGGCACGGCCCATTGTGAAAGACTTTCTCATCGGCCCTCACAATCACGTTAGACCCAGACACGGCCCCAGAATCACTACCGATATAGACAGTCCCT
Source organism: Actinomycetes bacterium (assembly GCA_045807485.1). Classification (GTDB taxonomy): domain Bacteria; phylum Actinomycetota; class Actinomycetes; order JAHEKZ01; family JAHEKZ01; genus JAHEKZ01. The sequence continues at coordinate 2,182 of JBJMHG010000374.1, read as the reverse complement.
TTGTCCACTAACCCCACAACACAAGTCACGCTCGTGCCTCCTTCTCCTGAGCCTCGCTGGCCAGTTCCTCGAAAGCCTTGAGGATGACCTCTGCTTCTATGCTCCGAACTCTACCGTAACGGCAGGCTGAAGGCGTCGGTCGCTCAAACGGCAGCCGGATTTGATTGAAGGCCCGCCAAGGACGGCCTTGGTGTTCTCGTCGTCCGGGCTTCGGGAATCGTAAGCGTTCAGGGCTAGCAGCGCCGTGCACATGCACTGAATGTCTGCATCGAGCCTGCCAAGTGCACCAGGGCGAGTGGCAGAGTAACCCGAGCGATAGTACCGGGTGTGGTGCACTTCGCCAGTTTGAAGAATGAGTAGCAGAAAGAGCATGTCAGGCTTTATACGGAGTTCCATGGCAGGGAGCCCCTCTGTAAGAGAGCTTTGCGCTGGGATGCCCGAGGACCTGATCGCTGTTAGACCTCTAACTTGGGGACATATTTCGCTTTTTTCGCACACCGTGAGAGTAGATGGAGCCTCCCTTTCACTTGATGGATCTACTTTTATGTCCAAGTAATTCATTCTGCCCAAACTACTATCCCTATTTGGGCAGAATGAATCTAGAGGTGTTTTTCTGGGTTTAAAGCTTCAGCGTGTTTGTGTCGATAACAAAGCTGGAGGCCCATATTCCCTATTGCGGGGTCTCTATTAGGCCGGGCTGGTATCTTGCGCTGGGGTACTTCCACCAGCCCGGTCCTTAGCTTGTTTGGTGGGCCTCCTCTTCGGGGTTTTGGCTCTTCTTTTCCGTGACCCTATACAGAATCAAATAGAGAAAGACCATCGCTTTTGACAATGCGCAATCACCTAACCTTCTTGTAAAGTCTAATTATTATCGGGCTAAAGGTTTTGTCTGCTTGTGCCGATACTCGTTGTGTGGCTACTGGTAATAGGGGAATCCCAGGGAGGGGAGCATGACCAAAGTACGTAGAGGCAAGTCGAGTTGGGCGCCGGAAGTGTCCAGAGCTACGCGGGATCTTAACAGTAGTTCCGCCAGGTTCGAAGACGCCGTGCCTATGTCAGCCCGTGGCAAGGAGCGACTCAGGATAGGGCTCCACCTAAGGAGGAAGCGCCAGAAGATGAGTCCTCCTGAGGTTGACTGAGGCGTAGTAAGGAACGATGTTCGGGCTAGGCCTCGTGATCGGGGGCTCGGGCCTAAAGTTTTGTGAGCTTTGGTTCGATAACTTTAGTGACGGACGAAGCCCGAACCAGCTTCTATCCTGGTAGATGGGCGCTCCATCCTTCGTTGATGCGCGTCCTCGAAAGGAGCGAAAACCTCTGGGGTGTTTTGTCTGTCGGGCTGGGGCTCTTCGGGGCTCCGGCCTTCTTCTGGGGCTAAAGCTTTAGCCCGTTTGTGCCGATAATTGAACTGAGGGGGCCGGGCCACCACACCCCGACTCTCTTTTGCTCAAGGGTGACAAGGGATGTGGAAGCGGTTCAATCTGAGCACCATCGACTGGTGGATACTGGGTATCATCGTGATCACTTTTGGTGCCGCTATCCATCAGCCAATCTCGACTTTGCTGATAGTCGCATTGATCGCGCTCCTGGTGTGGGTATTCCGGCGGAGGAAGAAGCAGTGAGCGTAGTAAATGAGCCGGGCCTCCCATCGGGGGAGCTCCGGCATTTTCACTGCTTTGAATCTTGTATAGTGCTGCTGCTCGGTCATGGCCAGAGTTTTGGGATGAGGCTCCGGCCTCTTAGCCTCTTATTATTTGTAAACTCTCATTTGGTTCTTAACGTCTGCTTAGGGTAGGTGGGTAATCTCTAGGGAAGGTAAGTTCCTTGCCCGACGGGGTAGGGTTCTTGTCATTCTCTTCGTTCGGGGCTGGGTTTCCCTTCATTTTCCCGGCCCTTATTTGTGTGATAGCCACGGTACTAATGAGGTAGGAGGCTCCATGTTACATCTGGGCTGACTTCCGTACAATCTCTGAGGCTAGCCTATCTGCTCTTAGCACCCTAGTGGTATCGTTAGCCCTGGATCTACAAGACAGACTATCCACAGGTAAGAGACCGGTTCGTGAAAATCGCCTCTACTGCTCTGGGGGTATAGTGACTACCAGAAAGAGTCTCGGAGGCAAGAATGTGCCACCAGAATATGCCATTCGGCTCTTGCTTTTTTCCTTGCATACTCGCTAGGATTTCA
>JBJMHG010000373.1:0-3037 GCA_045807485.1 Actinomycetes bacterium | reverse complement strand
CGAGCTGCACGCCATCCTCTCCGGTTTGCCGCTGTTCCCCTTCATGGACATGACAGTCACGCCGCTCGCGCGGCATCCGTCTGCGATGGATGAGCCTTAAAACAACTATAACCACGAGCTCGACTTGCTGAAGCCGGCAAGAATTAGTCCCAGAGTGTACGACTCGGGATGCAGATCCAGGGAGGAAATCTATGGCCCCGGCTCGTACCATTGATGTTCAGGATTTCATCAATGAGCACAAACTGTCAGGAACCCAGATCACCATCGTGGTCCTGTGCTTTCTCATCGTGGCGGTTGATGGCTTTGATACGGCCGCCATTGGATACATCGCGCCGGCGCTCAGAGCACAATGGGGTGTAACTCCGGCCCAAATGGCGCCTCTGTTTGGCGCCGGGCTCTTCGGCCTCATGGCGGGCGCCCTCATCTTCGGCCCGATCTCAGATAGGTTCGGCCGCAAGCCCGTTCTTGTGTTCACGACCTTTGCCTTCGGCGTCGCAACGCTCGCCTCGGCATGGGCGACGGATGTCACGAACCTGACTATCCTGCGCTTCTTGACCGGCCTCGGCCTCGGCGGCGCCATGCCGAACGCGATCACGCTCACCTCGGAGTACTGCCCGGAAAGCCGCCGCTCCACCCTGGTCACGGCGATGTTCTGCGGCTTTACGGTTGGCTCGGCCTTCGGCGGTTTCGCGGCTGCGGGGCTGATCGCGAACTACGGCTGGCAGTCGGTTCTGATCCTCGGCGGCGTGTTGCCGATCCTGCTGACGCCCTTCGTATGGATCATGCTGCCCGAGTCTGTGCGCTTTCTGGTGCTCAAGAATGCGCCGGCCGAGCAGATTACGGCAGCGCTGCACAAGATTGCTCCCGAAGCGGATCTCAGCAACGCGAGCTACACGGGCGTACAGAAACCGTCGGGCTCGCCCGTTGGCCAATTGTTCAAACCGGGCCTCATCACTGGAACGCTGCTCCTCTGGGGCGGGTTCTTCATGAGCCTGCTCGTGTTCTATCTGCTGACGAGTTGGCTGCCGACCTTGATGAAAGATGCAGGGTTAGAGTTGAGCCAGGCGTCCGTGGTCACGGCCATGCTGGCGACCGGAGGCACGATTGGCGCCATCGTCCTCGGGCGGATGATGGACAGGATTGATCCGCATTACGTGCTCGCCGGTTCCTATATCCTCGCCGCGCTTTTCATTGGCCTGATCGGCTATTCGACCGGATCCGCTTGGATGCTCGCAGCTGTCGTGTTCGGGGCGGGCTTTTGCCTGCCGGGCGCTCAGGTCGGCATCAATGCACTCGCGGCGAGCTACTATCCGACGGCGAGTCGTGACACAGGCGTGTCGTGGGCAAATGCGGTCGGGCGCATCGGATCGGTGCTCGGGTCGATGCTGGGCGGAACCTTGATCGCCCTCGGCCTCGGGATGCCAAGCCTGTTCGCGATCATCGCAGCACCGGTGATCATCTCCGGCGTCCTCCTCCTGATCAAATCCAAGGTCGCGCCTCAGCCTGTCCATCACTCCGCGGTTGCGGCGGCGCCCAGCTTGGTACCTAGCCCAGGTCTGGCAGGAGCAGCCCAGCGGTAAGTGCGGGCGAGCGCTTTAAACCGCATGCCCTGACGAGGACAGCCGAGGGATGCCGGCGAACTCGCAGAGCTGTGGAGCTCACATGCAGACAGGCACAGAGCAGCAACCGCCGTTTCGGCAACATCTGATCGACCCGGAAACCTGCATCCGGTGCAATACGTGCGAGTCTCGCTGCCCCACCAAGGCGATCAGCCACGAGCGGAACTACGTTGTCGACCCTGAACGCTGCAATTACTGCATGCGCTGCGTCCGGCCTTGCCCGACAGGCGCCGTGGACCATTGGTTCATCGTTGAGCGGCCTTACTCGGTCCAAGAACAGCTGGCTTGGAGTGAACTGCCCAAGACATCGAAGAGCGGCGGCGTGGCGGACGTGCCCGACGCCTTCGACGACGAAGCGCAGAGGCTTCTTACAGAAGCGCACGAAGGATTAGGCGGGCCAAGCCGAGCTCCGGAGTCGGCGACCAAACCTCAGGTCAACGTGTACACGCGGGCCAACCCTGCCAGAGCGGTCGTAACTGGCAACGTGCGGATCACGTCGGAGTCCGGTGCATCGGACGTGCATCACATCATTCTCGACTTCGGCCCCGTGCGTTTCCCTTACCTGGAGGGGCAGAGCGTTGGCGTGGTCCCACCGGGCACTGATCGGGACGGCAACCCGCACGCCATGCGGCTCTACTCGATTGCCAGTGCACGAGATGGCGAGCGACCCAATACCAACAACATGGCTTTGGCCGTCAAACGGATTGTCCAACAGGATGATGCTGGACGGGAGTTTCGCGGACTCGCGTCCAATTGGCTCTGTGATCTTGCCCTAGGGGAGATGGTCGAAGTTGTTGGGCCATTCGGGTCCACCTTCCTGATGCCGGAGGATCCGGATGCCGATCTCCTGATGATCTGCACGGGAACGGGCGTGTCTCCCTTTCGGGGCTTTACGCACCGGCGCCGTCGAACCTATCCGCACGCTCGCGGCAAGCTTTATTTGTTCTATGGGGCCCGATCTGCAGATGAGCTCCCCTTCTTCGGCCCTCTCCAGAACTACGTGCAATCGGAACTTCACCGCGAACTCGTGTACTCGCGCCACGAGGGCTGCGAAAAAGAGTATGTCCAGGATCGCTTGCGGCGGCGGGCCGTTGAGATCGCCGAGCTTCTTCGGAAGAATAAAACCCACATCTATGTCTGTGGGCTGCGGGGGCTCGAAGAGGGTGCCGAGGCCGCGTTGACCGATATCAGCCGGGAGCACGGGATTGATTGGTCGACCCGACGATCCGAGTTGCGCCAAACCGGCCGCTTGCATGTTGAAGTCTATTGACATCACCGGCCCGTGTCCCACGGCTCCTGCCGCTCCCGACAGGGCTGTCTCTCAGCAGTCCAGATACGGTCCGTCCTCGGCGGCCGCGACCAATGATGCCGCTCCTGCTCCAGAAACCTACGCGGATATCAGCGCCGTTATGGGGACC
>JBJMHG010000372.1:0-2765 GCA_045807485.1 Actinomycetes bacterium | reverse complement strand
CGTCACTCGCGCCAGCACGCCGGCATCGTCGATCTGGGCGACGGTCGCACCGCCTTCGACACGGACGAGGTGGCCGAGCCGTAGTCCGGCGTCGAGGTTCAGGGTGCTCATCGGAACACCGTGAGCGTGGCCGAACCGGCGCGATACCCGCCCCTCGTCGCAGTGAAGACGAGCTTGCCGCTGTGCCGGGGGCGCACCTTGAATACGGTCATGCCCTTCCGGCTCGTGCGGCGGCCGGGCACGACAACGCCCGCGCCCTTCACGCGGACCTGCGCCTTCGTGACTTTGTGGCCACGGCTGTCGATGACCTTTACCCGCACCGCGCCCTTCCGACCCCGGCGGAGGTTGCCGCTCAGCTCGAGCTTGATGCGCTTCGGCAAGCTGAACGAACCGGTGGTCCAGCCGCCGAGGGTGTTGCCCTCGTCGAGACTTGCGACACGCCAGTAAAGCTTTCCGCCGTCGGCGAAGGCCGGAGTTGTGAGCAGTGGCGCAAAGCTCGTGTTGTCGGTTGTCTGCGTCTCGATCGGGTTGGTAAAGCTCGTCGTCGCCGCGATCTGCACCCGGTACGACTTCGCCATTTCGACGGGGTCCCAGGAGAGCAGGGTTCGCGTCGCGGTGGAGACCCCGCGCGCCGCGGCGGGGGAACCGATGAAGCGCGTGAAGGGCTGGCTCGGGGAGTACGACCCCGGCGTGGAGCCGAACGGGACCTTTGGGAAGTTTGCGCGCACCTTCCAGCGCCAGACGCCTGTTCCGTAATGGGTGGTCGGCGTGAATGCCGGCGCGCGCATGTTGAAATCCTTCTGCGTGCCATCCGGCTGATCGATGTGCAGGTCGTATGAGATTGCTCCTGCGACCGGTGCCCATTTGAGCAGCGGGATCGTACGGCCGCCCGTCGGGTTCTCCGGATCCGTTTCCGGCGCCGGCAGCCGGCGCTGGAAGGTCTCAACCGACGACCAGGCGAGCCCGACCTTGTTCTCGTCGTCCGCGCGCACGCGCCAGTGGAGCGTGGTGTCGGCCGGGTAGGTCGAGGAACTCGTGAACGCCGTGGCATCCGTGGTCACATCGTCGAGAAGGTTTGCGAACGAGGAATCTTGTGAGACCTGCAGGTGGTAATCGCGTGCGCCCTCCGTCGCGGTCCAGTGGAAGGTCGGCTGCTCCGCGACTGTTGCCCCACCAACGGGACCCAGAAGCGTCGGCGGCACGGAGCGCGTCTGGAACTCCTGAGGCGCGTTGTTCTCTGGCGGACTCCATACGCCGCCCCCGTTGCCTTGTGGGGTCGGGACGACGGCCCAGTAGTACGAGCTCGATTCGTCCGGGTAGGTCTTCGGGTTGCCGTTCACGCGCGGCGCGTAGGCCGGCTCGGTCGTGAGCGCGATGTCGAGGATGTCGGTGAACCGGTCATCACGCGCGACGATGACGAAGTAGCTGCACGCGCCGGCGATCGGTCGCCACACGAACAGCGGGAGCCGAGCTGTGACTTGACCGGTGACCGGTGACCGGTAGTCCGAGCTGATCGTGTTGGACGGAGAGCATGTCGCCGCGGGCGGCGGCTTGTAGCGGAAGCTCGGGTTCGCGTGCGTCAGGTCGCCGAGCTCGGTCCACGGGCTGACGACTTCGTGGATCTGCGCGTCACGGTCCCCACGCGCACGCACGCGGACGCAGTAGCGCTGCCCGGCGATGAGGCTCTTACCGGGGTCGTAGCTCACGCTCTGCGTGATCGCGCCGACCGGCGACCTGCCGTTCCACACCCCGGAGAGCGGCGTCCAGCCAGTGGCCGCTGTTCTCACGTCCCAGAACTCGAGCGTCGAGGTTGGCGTCCAGTCGCAGTAGTTGAGACGTGTGGTCACGGTGGACCCGGCGAACGGCAGAGAAGACAGAGGGCTGTCCAGAACCAGGTGCGTCGAATCAGTGATCGACACGATCGTCCGCACGTTGCTGTTCGCAAAGCTGATCGGTGTCTCTGGGACCATGCCCACCGTCGAGCCGACGGTGACCGTCGTGTCTGCGGTCGAGCCGGCCGCAAACGTCGTCGTCAGCGGGATCGTCGGCGCCACCTGGACTTCGTAGCTAGCGGCGCCTGGCGCCGGATCCCACGTGATCATCGGCGCGCTGACGTCAGGTGTTCCGCTCGCAGGCAGAGGTGTGGGCGGGTCAGTCTGCACATCGTTGACACGCAGATTGGAGATGCTCGGCACCGTGCTCGGGCTGAAGTACTTCGGGAATCCGGGACCAGCGTTCCAAGCGCCCGCGTTCCCATCCACGTCAATCGCGCGGACGCGCCAGAAGTAGCCGCCGCCCGCGCCGGTGTTGTTCGGCAGGACCTTCTTCGGCGAGATCGCCGTGCCGGTCGTCGGATCGCTGCAGCAGACCTCCGAGCCGGCCGCGAAGTCCGCGGAGGTGTTGATCTCGACTTCGTAGCGCGCTGCGCCGGGCACCGGGTCCCAGTCGAACTGGGGGTCGTAGACGCGCTCGTCGGGATCGAGGTCGGTGACGCGCGTCGATGTCGTGCTGGGCCACGCGATCACGAACGAGCCGAGCGCGGAGCGCACACCCTTGTGCTTGTCGGCGTCAAGTGGCGTGACAGCCCAGTAGTACCGGCCTGCTGCCAGAGAGAACGAGAGCGCGCCGACGGTCCCGGATGTCTCCACCGGCTTCGAAAACCCGTTTGCCGGCGAGGCCAACTCGGGATCGGTTGCGACCTGAACCTCGTACTTGTATGCGTGAGGCACGGCCGACCAGTTGAGTACGAGCGGTGAGGGGTAGTT
>JBJMHG010000371.1:0-4913 GCA_045807485.1 Actinomycetes bacterium | reverse complement strand
TGCTCAACGCGACCCACACCATGCTGTCCTACCCCGGGCTGCTGGGCGGCTACCGGCTGGTGCACGAGGCCATGGCCGACCCGCGCATCCTGGCCTACCTGCAGGCCTTCCTCGACCGGGACGTGATCCCGCTGCTGGCGGCACCCCCGGGCATGGCCCTGGACAGCTACCGCGACACGGTCCTGAGCCGCTTCGCCAACCCCGCGGTCAACGACCAGCTCCTGCGCATCACCTCCGACGGCGCTTCCAAGATCCCGGTCTTCCTCGGCGACACCATCCGGGCCACGCTCGCGGCCGGCGCCGACCACCGCCGGCTGGCCTTCGCGCTGGCGGCCTACGGCCGCTATCTGGGCGGGCTCGCCGACGACGGCGCCCGGTTCGAGCCGCAGGAGCCGCACCTGACGGCGGCCGACCGCGCCGCGCTGGTCGCGGCAAGTTCCGGGCCCGCCGCCGCCTTGCGGATCGGCGCCTTCAAGGGGCTGGAGCTGACCGGCCCGTTCATGGCGAGCGTCGAGGGCTACGGGGCCTTGATAGCGAGCCAGGGTGCCCTGCCGACGCTGGCCGGCCTCGGCACGGATTGAGGGGGAGACAGCCCATGTATCTCGAGAAGTACGATCTCAAGGGCCGGGTCGCGGTCGTCACCGGCGGCGGCCAGGGGATCGGCCTTGCCTGCGCCCGGGCGCTGGGCGAGGCCGGTGCCACCGTGGTCGTGGCCGAGATGCAGCCGGACCGGGCGGAGGGCGCCACCGCCGAGCTGAAGGGCCTGGGCATCAACGCCGTCGGCATGACCCTCGACGTCACCAGGTCCGCGCAGGTCGACGAGGTCGCGGCCCGGGTCGGGCGCGAACTCGGGCCCGCGCATATCCTGGTCAACAACGCCGGGATCGCGAAGAGCGACGTCCGCGCCGAGGACACCAGCGACGAGCACTGGCGTCTGCACATGGACGTCAACCTGGACGGCCTGTTCTGGTGCTGCCGCGCCTTCGGCCGGCAGATGCTGGCGGCCGGGCGCGGCTCGATCGTCAATATTGGCTCGATGTCGGGGTTCATCGTCAACAAGCCGCAACCGCAGGCGTTCTACAACGCGTCCAAAGCCGCCGTGCACCATCTGACCAAGTCGCTGGCCTGCGAGTGGGCCAGGCGCGGCGTGCGCGTCAACGCGGTCGCCCCTACCTACATCGAGACGCCCCTGCTCAAGTTCGGCATGGAGGAGCATCCGGAGATGTACCGGCAGTGGCTCGAGATGACGCCGATGGGCCGGGTCGGCCAGCCCGAGGAGATCGCGTCGACCGTGCTGTTTTTGGCCTGCGACGCCTCCAGCCTGCTGACCGGGAGCATCGTGCTGGCCGACGGCGGCTACACCTGCTGGTGAGACTGGGATGAAGCTCAAGGACAAGGTCGCGATCGTCACCGGCGGGGCGCGCGGCATCGGTGCCGCCATCTGCCGCCGCTACGCCGACGAGGGTGCGCGGGTGGTCGTGGCCGACCTGCTCGAGGCCGAGGCCACGGCACTGGCCCAGGAGATCGGTCGCGGCGCGTTCCCGGTCCGGCTCGACGTCACCAGCCAGGCCTCGATCGACGCCGCTACGGCGGAGGTGGTGCAGCGCGCCGGCGGGATCGACATCCTGGTCAACAACGCCGGCATCTTCGAGATGGCGCCGATCCTGGAGATCACCGAGGCCAGCTGGGACAAGCAGTTCGCGGTCAACGCCAAGGGCCTACTGTTCACGCTGCAGGCCACCGCCCGCCGCATGGTCGACCAGGGCCGGGGCGGCAAGATCGTCAATTTCGCGAGCCAGGCCGGAAGGCGTGGCGAGGCGCTGGTCGCGGTCTACTGCGCGTCGAAGGCCGCCGTGATCAGCCTGACCCAGAGCGCAGGCCTCGACCTGATCAAGCACAAGATCAACGTCAACGGCATCGCCCCCGGCGTGATCGACACGCCGATGTGGGACCAGGTCGACGCCCAGTTCGCGAAGTACGAGAACCTGCCGCTGGGCGAGAAGAAGCGCCAGGTCGGCCAGGCCGTCCCCTACGGCCGCATGGGACGCCCCGAGGACATGGTGGGCGCCGCCGTGTTCCTGGCATCCGCCGACGCCGACTACGTTGTCGCCCAGACCCTCAACGTCGATGGCGGCAACTGGATGAGCTGAACGCGGCGCAGGCTCACAGGGCGCAGATCACGCCCTCGTGGAACTGCGGCTCGTCCCGGCGGAAGCGGTTGTCGGGGCGGAAGCTCGTGTCGGTCAGGCGCAGGGTGCGGATCAGCCCGACCTCGAACAGGCGCGGCTCATAGGAGTCCTCGGGCTGGCCGGGGTTGTGGATCTGCGTGCCGCCGACGTTGATGCGGCCGGTCGTCGACCGGTAGACGAGGTGCGGCGCGAACAGGCGTGGCTCGACCTCGGCATCGTAGCGCAGCTCGACCAGGAGCCGGGCGGCGACGGCACGGCACAGCAGCTCCTCGAAATGCAGGTTGCGCGCGGCCGGGAGGTCCTGGGCCGGCCGTGACCGCTGCCGCAGCCTCCCCGCCAGCGGCACCACCTCGGCGTCGCTGCGTTCCATCCGACGATCGCGCGGCATGGCGGCCTCCATGGGCGAGGTTGCGCGGCTCCCTTCGGGCAACGCCAGAAACGCCCCGGCGAGCCGCGGTTCCAGCCGGGAGCACGAGCTGCGGTCTTGGGTCGCCTCTCCGGCCGGCCTATCATGCGCCCTCGCGCTCGAGCGTACGGAGGTCAGGCATGGCATGGGTGATCGACGAGCGGGCGCTCGACGAGCGTCTGGCGAAGCTGGAGGCGGCGCGCGGCTGGAGCCCGCGCGTGGTCTCGCGGCTGGAATCGCTGATCCGCGAGGGCGACGACACGGCGCTGTTCCGCGTCAACCCGTTCACGCTCGCCGCCGAGCGCGGGCTCGACCCGGCCGAGGCCACCGACCTGCTGCTGCACGCCACCGCCCAGGGCCTGTTCGAGATGGACTGGCTCCTGATCTGCCCGCGCTGCGCTTGCGCGGTCGAGAGCTTCGCCAAGCTGCGCGCGGTCATGCGGCAGTTCCGCTGCCCGCAATGCCACAACGAGTACGAAGCCGCGATGGACGACTACATCGCGATCTACTTCAACATCTCGCCGCAGATCGCGGCCACGCGCTACCAGCAGCCGCAGGCGCTCGACCCGTTCGACTACACCTTCCACTACCGCGGCGTGCGCGAGGGCCGCCGCCCGGACGGGGCGCTCTACATCGACTCCACCCGCGCGGCGCTGTGCGGCATCGAGTTCGTGCCGCCGGAGGGCGCGGCCAGCTTCGGCTTCACTGCAGCACCCGGCATGGTCGCCGGGGTCAGCGCCGACACCGAGGCCGGCTTCGCGCTGCAGATCTCGGGCGAGCCCGTAACCGGGACCCAGCCGGTCCGCTTGGCCTACCGTGGCGACCGCTACGAGCCGGCCGAGGTGCCCCTGGCACCCGGCCCGGTGCAACTGGAGATCGCGAACCCGACCTCGCACCGCATCGCCGTGGCGGTCGTGCAGTTCCCGCCGGACGCCGGCGACGAGTTCCTGACCTTCGACCCCTACCTCACCGGCAAGCACCTGCTCACCAGCCAGACCTTCAAGAGCCTGTTCCGCTCCGAGGTGGTCGGCGGCGCGCAAGGGATCGCGATCCGCGACATCGCGATCCTGTTCACCGACATCCGGGGCTCGACCGCGCTGTACCAGCGCATCGGCGACCTCAACGCCTACGAGCTGGTCCAGCAGCATTTCGACTGGCTGCGCGAAGCCACGGTGCGCCATGGCGGGGCCGTGGTGAAGACGATCGGCGACGCGGTCATGGCCGCCTACCCCGACGCCGCCCACGCCGTCGCCGCCGCCCTCGACATGCGCGCCGCCGCCGAACGTTACAACCTGGGCCAGCCCGACCGCCCGGTCGCGCTCAAGATCGGCGTCCACCACGGCACCGCGATCGCGGTCACCATGAACGACGAGCTGGATTACTTCGGCCAGACCGTGAACATCGCGGCCCGCGTGCAGGCCCTGGCGGACGCGCAGGAGATCTGCGTGACCGGGGAGGTGCGGGACTATCCGGGAGTTGATGCCCTGCTCGCGGCCCTCCCGACTCGGCCGGTCACGGCCGAGTTCAAGGGCGTGGGGCGGCCGATGCCGGTGATCCGGATCGGCGGACCTGGTGTCGCGTAAGGCAAACGAGCAGGAAGAAGTCTGCTCGTACCTCGCGGTGAGCCGGCTGATCGCGCAATCGTGGCCAACGGCAATTTTTCCGATACCATGGACAACCCGACATGGAACGGGTGGTCTTCAACTTCCGTAAGTTTGCCGTGACAGCTTCCAGGCCCGCCGCCGATGATTTTGGCCAGGGAGGAGCCTTACGATGACCGTCACGATCACCGCCTTTGAACGGTCGCCCGATGGCGGCAAGGGACTGGCGCGCGATACGCGCGTTCGCTGGGCGCTGGAGGAAGTGGGCCAGCCTTACCAGGTTCGACTTGTGTCGTTCGAAGCGATGAAGGTACCCGCACATCTGGCGCTTCATCCTTTCGGGCAGATCCCGACCTACGAGGAAGGCGATCTCGGCTTGTTCGAGACCGGGGCGATCGTGCTCCATGTCGCAGAGCGCCATGCGGGCCTGTTGCCAGCCGATGCGAACGCCCGGGCGCGCGCGATCACATGGATGTTCGCCGCGCTCAGCACGGTGGAGCCACCGATCCTCGAACTCGTGACCGCCAAGCTCGTCGAGGGCGACAAACCCTGGGCCGCAGAGCGCATGCCTCTGATCGCGGATCGCATCCGCAACCGGCTGGGCCAGCTGTCCGTTCGCCTTGGCGATGCCGACTGGCTCGACGGCGCATTCAGCGCCGGTGACCTTTTGATGGTCTCGGTGCTGCTCAGACTGAAAGGATCGGGTCTACTGGACGA
>JBJMHG010000370.1:0-2853 GCA_045807485.1 Actinomycetes bacterium | reverse complement strand
CCACCTCCTCCACCTCCTCCACCTCCTCCACCTCCTCCACCTCCGCTGTCTCCACCTCCGCCGCCGGGGGATCGGGCTGGTTTGGCAGGCCCGATCTGACTTTAGGCAGGTTCAACCCTGCTGCGGGGAGAGGGTCCGAGCGGAGCGAGGGGTGAAGGGTGAGCCCTCTACGAATGAGGCTCTCCCCTCATCCGGCTGCTTCGCCTCCACCTTTCCCCCTGGGAGTAGGGAGATCCGCGGCGCGCACCCTTCGGTCGTCTTCAGCCGTTCACGCCCGTTGGCGAGCTTGGCCAAAGGGCCTTGCGCCGGAGGCGCAAGGCGAGCCTCGGATCAAGTCCGGGGTAAATTCCGCAGGGGTGGGGGCGTCTCCGGACGAGGCTCTTCCGGAGACGCCCCCTCACCCGGACGGCTGACGCCGTCTCGGCCTCTCCCCGCAAGACGGGGAGAGGGTTTTCGTGCACCGCCGCATCGCCAACGCAGCGGCGATCCTGTAAGGCTCCGGCCAGAAAAATTCGCTGGAGATTCTTGCGATGACTGACCGCCAGCCCGGCTTCTCGACGCTTGCGATCCACGCCGGCGCGGCGCCCGACGCCGCCACCGGCGCGCGCGCCACGCCGATCTATCAAACCACCTCCTTCGTGTTCGACGACGTGGACCACGCCGCCTCGCTCTTCGGCCTGCAAGCCTTCGGCAACATCTACTCCCGCATCGGCAACCCGACCTGCGCGGTTTTGGAAGAGCGGGTCGCCGCGCTGGAGAACGGCACGGCGGCGCTGGCGGTGGCGAGCGGGCACGCGGCCGAGTTCCTCACCATGCACGCCCTCATGCAGCCGGGCGACGAATTCATCGCCGCCAGAAAGCTTTACGGCGGTTCAATCAACCAGTTCAATCACTCCTACAAGAACTTCGGCTGGAACGTCGTCTGGGCCGACTCCGATGACCTCTCGACCTTCGAGGGCGCCATCACGCCGCGCACAAAGGCCATTTTCGTCGAGTCGATCGCCAATCCGGGCGGCGTCATCGTCGATCTGGAGGCCATCGGCCGGATCGCCAAAAAGCACCGCATCCCCTTCATCGTCGACAACACGATGGCGACCCCCTATCTCATCCGCCCCTTCGAGTACGGGGCCGACATCATCGTGCACTCGGCCACCAAGTTCTTGGGCGGCCACGGCAACTCGATCGGCGGCGTGATCGTGGACGGCGGCGCCTTCGACTGGATGGGGGACGACCGCTACCCCATGCTCTCCAAGCCGCGACCCGAATACGGCAGCATGGTGCTGGGCGAGACCTTCGGCAATTTCGCTTTCGCAATCGCCTGCCGAGTGCTGGGATTGCGCGACCTCGGGCCGGCGCTCTCGCCGTTCAACGCGTTCATGCTGCTCACCGGCGTCGAGACGCTGCCCCTGCGCATGCAACGGCACTGCGACAGCACGCTTGTGGTCGCGCAGCATCTGGACGCGCATGAGGCGGTGTCGTGGGTGAGCTATCCGGGCCTGCGCTCCGACCGATACCACAACCTCGCCAAGCGCTACTGCCCCAAGGGCGCCGGCGCGGTGTTCACCTTCGGCCTGCGCGGCGGCTATGACGCCGGCGTGCGGCTGGTGTCGAACCTTAAGTTGTTCTCGCACCTCGCGAATATCGGCGACACTCGCTCCCTCGTGATCCACCCCGCCTCGACCACGCACCGCCAGCTCACCGACGAGCAGCGGGTCCAGGCCGGCGCCGGCCCGGAGGTGGTCCGCCTCTCGATCGGGCTCGAAGACCCGCACGATCTGATCGCCGACCTCGACCAGGCGCTGACAGCGGCATGACCTTGGGAGCGCCGGGCTTGAGCGAAACCGGACCGCTCCTCTGAAGAGCGGTCGTGGTTCATGGGATGAGCGAGCGCGCCCCTTCGGCTCGGGCGCGCGGACGGATGCCTGCGCGCCATTCGCCGGACACTCATCACTGCACCATCACAGCGCCGTATCTGAGCCGCGGCGTTTCCTTGACCGGCAGCCCGCGGGTATTCACTTGAGTCAGCTCGATCTTGCTGTTGTCCTGAAACCAGATCTTGTCGCCTACCATAATCAGGTTCGGCGATTTGCCCTTCACGACCGAGCCCCCGTAGATCCAGATATTCGAGTTCGGGAAGTACATCGTCCCGTCATACTCCAGGGTCGAGTCGCCGCCGATCGATACCCAGTGATTGCCGTTCTGGGATACGGCGTCCTCCATGAATTGCATGTTCATGTACAGGCCCGACCTTGGCGACGTGACCTTCATCACCGCTCCGCCCGTCATCCAGAACTTGCTGTTCGTGTACGCCAGCAGAACCTCCTGACCCGCGAGCTGGGCGCCGCCACTGATCTTGAAGTCGTCGTCGGCGAAGATGTAGATGCCGGGCTCCATGGTCACGACCGCGCCGGACGAGATATCGAGGCCGCCGCAATATGTGCCCGGCGTCAGAGTCGTGTTGTTCTGGATCTTGGCGTTGCTCAAGGGGTGCCCGTCACTTTGACGTCATCGGTGCTGGAACCGCTAACCTGAAAGGTCGGGGACTGCGGCGGCGCCGCATTGCGGGCTTGCTGGCTGAGAGCTCCTTGGAACGCAGCTTCAGCGGTCGCTTTGCGATCCCCCTCCGTGGCGCTCGTCGGCAGCAAGGCCCCGGCGATCACCGCCGCATCGAGCGCTCTTTGATAGCTCGTGCGGGTGCTCGCAGCCTGACTGTACGTGATCGCAGCGCCAATGAACGCCACGCCCACCGCCATGAAGCCTGCCGCCGCCACGGCGACTCCGCCGCGATCGTCCCGCGTGAATTGATGGATGACTGTCTTCTTGTCGGCCTCCATAGCTGGCATCTGGATACCA
>JBJMHG010000369.1:0-2740 GCA_045807485.1 Actinomycetes bacterium | reverse complement strand
GGAGGTTCTCGTCCGCTCGGGCTCCCGGTCGATGATGCGAAACGGGACACCTCGCCGCGCGAGCTCGATGGCCAGCGTCAGTCCCGTCGGTCCAGCACCGACGATCAGGGTGATAGGGTGATGGTTCGCTGCGCTCACGGTGATAGGGTGATAGGACAGCGTCTTCCGTCGTTCTCCCTGCCACCCATGACCTATCACCTACCACCCTCGTGATGACCCCATCACCCCATCACCCCATGACCCCATCACCCTCGCAATGACCCTCATCGTTGGTGCAGGGCCGACCGGACTGACGCTGGCCGTCGAGCTGGCGCGGCGAGGTGTCCCGTTTCGCATCATCGACCGGGAACCCGAGCGGACGAGAACCTCACGCGCGATTGGAACGCAAGCCCGTACGGTCGAAGTCTTCCGTCTGATGGGAATCCCGGAGACGGCGCTGGAGCCGGCGGCCCGACCGCGAGCGCTACGGTTTGCCGAGCGCGACCGGACGCTGGCCCGGATTGCGTTTGGCGCCGGCCTCCCGGGCGCCTCGCCACGGTTGATCAGCATGGACGAGTCCGACACGGAACGGGTGCTGGAGCAACGACTCGAGCAACTCGGTGGACGGGTTGAATGGCGCACCGAGTTGCTCGGCTTTCGGGTGGATGGGCAGCGGGTCACCGCGAGGCTGCAAGGTCCGGACGGCACATCGGAGCTCGAGACGCAGTTTCTGGTCGGCGCCGATGGTGCCCACAGCACGGTTCGTCATGAGGCGGGGATCGGGTTCGCGGGCGCGGCTTACCCGGAGCGCTTCCTACTCGCGGACCTGGACCTCGATTGGGATCTGCCTCACGATGAAGGGCACATCTGGTTAGGCGACGATGGGTTGGTTGCTGCCATTCCCCTGCCCGGTGAGCAACGATACCGGGTGATCGTGCCGCTGCCGCCTGCCTACCTTGCAAAGGAGTACGAGTCTGAAGCGGAAATCGCCGCCGAAGCCGAGACCTTGCTCAAGCAACGTACGGGGGTGACTCTCCGTCGCATCGGTGAACCCGCCTGGGCCTCGGCGTTCCGTATCCAGCGGCGTCAGGCCGATCGCTACCGCCGCGGTCCCGTCTTTCTCGCGGGCGACGCCGCGCACGTGCATAGCCCCGTCGGCGGTCAGGGGATGAATACGGGCATCCAGGACGCCTTCAATCTCGGCTGGAAGTTGGCGCTGGCGGCGCGAGATCAGGCCGCGCCGGGGCTGCTCGACACCTACCAGGCCGAGCGGCATCCGATCGCGCGGGGCGTGCTGCGGGGAACGCATCTGAGTACCCGGTTGATCCTCGCTCAAAATCCGTTGATGCGAGCCGTGCGAGAGTTGGCCGTTCCAGCGATCGTCAACATTCCTCCCGCACGCCGCCGCATCCTGGCTGCGATTTCGCAACTCACCATCAACTATCGTGGCTCTTCCCTCTCAGTCGATGCCGATGACCGGGCAGCATCCCGCGGCTGGCTGCGGCTCACTGCCCGAGTCCTTCGGGCCGGTGACCGCGTCCCCGATGCGGCACTGATCGATATCCGTAGTAGTCAGCCGGTGATGCTCTTTGACTTGGTCTCTCAGGGATGGACCCTGCTCCTCTTCGCGGGCAATGATGCTATGCCAGAGTCGATTGACGTACTTGGGCGGATCGCCAGGCAGGCCAGGGATGCTGTTGGCGATGCGGTCCACTCGTATTTCGTGCTCGACGCGCCAGCGATCGATGACACCGCGGTGACGGCGTTACTCGATCCAGCCCGCCAGGTCTCCCGCGTCTTCGCGGCAGGCAAGGGGCTCGTAGCTCTGGTGCGGCCCGACGGGTACCTGGGATACCGTGGCCGCCTGGATCAGCGGGGAGAACTTGCGTCGTATCTGGCGCGAGTGTTCGCGATGCAATTGCGGGAAGTGCAGACTGGCAGCGCCCGCCTCTCGTAGCCTTTGCAACCTTTGCAACCTTCACCTACTCCAGCAGCGGGCTCCTCGGCCGGTCGTGATTCTCGCTCGTTTCACCCTTCGCAACCGACGCCATCGTAGTCGCCGTCGAAACGATGCGGGTCAGGCGGGTAGACGGTGAAGCCCCCATAGGCCACGTCACCACAGTCCAGATCGGGCGGTGACGGCGGGATGCAGACGTCGGGATAAGACGGCTCACAGCCAAAGGCCGAGGCCGGATCGGTGATGACCACTTGCTCGGGAGGTGGCTGCGACTCCGTCTCGGCAGGACTGGCCTCCGTCTCCTGTCCCGCATCGACGCCCTGAGGTCCACTCAACTCGTTGGTATCTCCCTCATCGTCCGTGATGCAGCCGGACCACAACCCGTAGCCGTTCTCCCGGGCAAACTGCCCCGCCTCACGAATCTCCGCCACGTATTTCAGGTCAGGAGGAAAGGTCGAGAACGCGGCGTAGCCGGCACGGACGAGCGCTTCATTGACGAGGTAGACCTCCCCATCGCCGAAGTCGAGCCAGACGTATCGCAAGAGCCGGCCGAAGCGGTCGCGGTCGCTGACATCGGTTTCCAGATAGAGATCGCCACCGAGCGAGAGCAGCCACGAGAGGTAGGTCGTGGCTTCCTGACCGAAGCATTCGGGTGGACGATTGGGATCGTGGGTCTCCGGCGCGTCGATGAGGATGAGCCGCACCGGCTCGTTGCGCCCGCTGACGTCAACCCGAATGGTGTCGCCGTCCGTAACCTCGATCAGCGTGACCGGCTGGTTTCCTGACGGAATCTGCGTCGTCCAT
>JBJMHG010000368.1:0-3533 GCA_045807485.1 Actinomycetes bacterium | reverse complement strand
CTCCCCGGCATGGACGGCTATGAAGTGTGCCGTCTCATGCAGGCAGATTCCCGGTTGAATCACATTCCCGTTATCATGCTCACCGCCAGGAGCGCCGTGCCCAACAGGGTACTGGGCTTCCAGCGCGGGGCCGACGACTATATCGTAAAGCCCTTCGACCCCGACGAGCTAAGCGTGCGCGTGCGCGCCCAATTACACCACCTGTACCACGACTCGGTGTCCGAGCTAACCGGACTCCCCGGCACCGAGGCGGTCGAAGCCAAAATCAACGATGTCGCCACCAGCGCGGGCGGCAGCCCCTGGGCAATCGTCTACTTCAACATCGCCAACTTCGCCGCCTACAACGACTCGTACTCGTACATCGAGGGCGACGAGATGATCCACATCGCGGGCCGCTCGCTCAAGCAGGCGCTGGAGAAGGAAGGTCGCCCCGTCGACTTCCTCGGCCACATCGGCGGCGACAAGTTCGTGGTCGTCACCTCGCCCGAGCGCCTGCAGCGCATCGCCCAGGCCGCCTCGCAGCTATTCACCGAGGGCACCCAGGACTTCTACACCCCGTCGGACCGCGAGCAGGGCCACATGGTGATCATCGACCGCCAGGGCGCGCTCACCCAGGCTGCCCTTTGCTCCTTCGAATACGACGCCGTCACGAGCAAAGACGCCCCCGGCGAATAGACCGCCCCGCACCAAGCAAATGAGGCACCCCATCTAGGGTGCCTCATCGTCAAATCTCGTCTATACTCTAAGGCCCAATGCCTACTGCCTTCTGCCTACTATCCTACGCCCGTCCCTCGGCTCTCAGCGCGCCCAGCGCGAACTCCAGCTGGCGCTCGTCCTGCTCGGCGAGGATCGCCTGCAGGCTGCGAAGGGCCCTGTACTGTAAGGCCCGGATCGCGCTCTCTTTCCTGTTCATCATCAGCGAAATCTCGCTGTTGTCGTACCCCTCGATGAACTTCAGCCCGATCACCTGCCGCTGCTCCGGCGTTAGCTGCGTGATTGCCCCTGCAAGCTCGTCGGCGTCAAGCGTCCTGGCATACAGGTTGTGCGGGTCGGCGGGCTCGGCGGGCGTGGCAAGGATCGAGTTGAGCGGGGTAGCTTCCTTTCGCGTGCGGTAATGGTCTACCACCAGGTTGTGAGCGAGCTTGTACAGCCACGACGAGAAGGGGTACCCACACCACGTATACCTGCCGATGGCCTCCCATGCCTTGAGGAACACCTGCTCGCACAGGTCTTCTGCGTCCTCGCTGCTGCCCACCTTATAGAAGATGTACTTGTAGATCTTATCGACGTACGCGTTATACAGTTCGGCGAACGCCTGGGGGTCGTGTTCGGATGCGCGTTGCGCCAGTTCTGCCTCGTTACATATCATGTCAGTACAGTCCTCCGGAGTGGTGCTGCGAGTCTGCTTCAAGAGGCAGTTTTGCAAGAAATATGCCATGTCTGCCCCTCCGCGCATCGAACCACGCTCCGAAACGCCCCGGCCACCCCTGCGCACCGGCCGCGGCGAGCTGTCACGCCCCGTCCCCATACCCCTTCTACTTCTACGCACGCCCCACACCAGGTGTTGCGTCGCCGCTTCCTCCACCATGATTGTACAGCTTAACCCCCCGATTTGTACCAACCAATCCCCATTTCCGCGCCCCATTTCGTGCGTAATGCGCGAGAAGTCAGTGGGCAGTAGGCAGTAGGCAGCACGACATGCGTCATGTGTCACGGGGTTGGGAGAGATCGTGCCCATCGCCTGCCGTGACCTCGCCTCAAGACAAGCCCGCGGAAGCGGGCGCAGGAATGTAGCCCAGGGTAGCACCCTGGGATGACCGCCCCATTATTAACCCCAGCCCGCGCAGGCGGGCTCAAGACCTGAGGCCACCTTGTTCCCACTCTGGCAAAACGCCTGCCGATTACCACTACCCGAATCGCACAACCCACTCCCCACTCCCCACTCACGCCCCACGTCTTGCGGTCCTCCGCCTACGTGGATATAATGGCAACAAGGTAATTCCCCTACCGGCCCGTGTGTCAGACAGGAGGTCGCGTTGGATCAAAGCCTCGACATGGTAGCCGAGCAATCGGCAAGGGTCTCTCCGACCCTCATCATGGTAAATCAGCTCCTGGCGCTCTCCTCGCTCGAGCTTCAGCAGATGGTGCATGCTGAGCTCGAAAGCAACCCCGCACTTGAAAGCCTGGACATGACCACCTGCACCGCGTGCGGCGCGGGCACCAACGGGCTCTACTGCCCCGTGTGCATGCAGGAGGTCCGCCCGCCCAACCACCCCGACCTCAAACCCCGCGAAGAGACCGAGAAGGCAGCAGGCGCCGCCGACGATATTGACTTCGAGGACTTTCGCCCTCGCTACTCCGGCCCCGCCGTCCTCGAAGAAGAGGAATTTGACCCCCTCGCCTTCGTCGCTTCCGAAGCGGGCATGGCCGAACAACTAATTATTGACCTCGCCGTCACCCTGCCCGAAGAGGACTACGCCATCGCCGAGTACCTTGTGGGCAACCTCGACGAGCAGGGCTTCCTCTCCTGCTCGGCCAAGGCGGCAGCCCTCGCGCTCGACGTGCCACTCGAGCGGGTCGAGCGGGTGCTGGAAGTGCTCCAGCGCACCGGGCCCGTCGGCGTCGTCGCCCGCGACCTGCGCGAATGCCTCCTCATCCAGCTACGCGAGATCGAGGCCCAGGGCCAACCCCTGCCCGTGCCCCACGTCCGTGAGATCATCGCCAACTACCTGACCGAACTTGGCGAGCACAAATACACCATCATCGCCCAGCACCTCGGCATCGGGTACGAGTCGGTCGTGGCCGTGCGCGACTACATCAAGCGCTATATTCAGCCGCGCCCTCTCGAAGAGCCGCCCCGCGACAAGTCCTGGCGCGCTCCCTCGCCCACCCGCTTCGTCATGCCCGACGTTATCATCCACCTGCGCGACAACAAGCTGGAGCCCGAGGTAGTCGAAACCTACCGATTCAACCTGCGCATCAACCCGATTTACCAGCAGCTATCGACCGAGGGCCACCCCGAGAGCCTGTCGGACGTTGACCGCACCCACATCAAGCAGTACGTCAACCGCTCGCGCCTGTTCATCTCCAATATCAACCAGCGCCGCGAGACCATGCGCCGCATCACCCAGTGCCTCATCGACATCCAGGAAGACTTCATCCGCTACGGCGTGCGCTTCCTGCGCCCACTCACCCGCGCCCAGGTAGCCCAATACCTCGGCATCCACGAGAGCACCGTCAGCCGCGCCACAGCCGACAAGTACGTCATGCTGCCCAACAAGCAGGTGATCCCCTTCTCCGACTACTTCTCGGCCTCCCTGTCCGCCAAGGACGTGATCAAAGAGATGATCACCAAAGAGGCCCGCCCCATGACCGACAAAGAGATAGTGCGCCGCCTCCACGAGCAAGGCATCCGCGTAGCCCGCCGCACCGTCACCAAGTACCGCAACCAGCTAGGCATCATGCCGTCCACGTTCCGCTGATGCGTGATGCATAAGGGCAAACGTCATGCCTCATTCCTATCCGTGACGCTT
>JBJMHG010000367.1:0-3166 GCA_045807485.1 Actinomycetes bacterium | reverse complement strand
CGGAGCTGGTCGAGCATGCGCGTCAATGCGGGCCGGTCGCGCGTCGCGCCCGAGACCTTCTCCTCGTAGATGCGTTTGCATCCGGCCTGCTTCAGTGCGGTGCGCTGGAGCGTGAGGTCCTGATCGTCTGTGGAGACGCGCGCATAGCCGACGAGCACGAGTGGGGTCCTGCCAGGAGGCGAGAGGGCCAGATGTGTCGCAGAACTTATCGCAAAATGTTTTCTTTTAGCGACAGATTTTTGCGACAGCCCTCGCCCTTGTGATCCAGGGCCGCAAGACCGCTGTCGCAAAACTTAGGATTTCTGCGACAGAGCCGGCGTACCCAGGATCGTCCATGGCGGGACAGCTGAAAGGCTTCGAGATACTCTCGCCCAAGTATCTCCTCCGGTAGCTATAGCTTGCGCGAAGAGCCCTGTATTTCCGTTCCTGCTTGCAGCATGTGGAAGACCCTCCGGCAACTCCGAGGCAACCTCGCGGCCAGTCCCAATCGGATCGCGTTCGCCTGGGCGTTGCTCCGCCACACCCCTCCTCCGAGCTATAGCTCGATGCGGGACACAGCCAGTCACGGGAGGGTATACCCTACGGTGACACCGGAATGTTACGCTTCTCGCGTCACATTAGGGTCGACCTCCAGCTTTTGTGACCCCGGGGGGGGGGTGGGTTGACCCTAATGTGACAGGACGGTCCGGGCAGAGGGGGTGAAAGGTGATCTCGTGTACCGAGGATGCCCGTCCCCTTCATCATCGGTCGGGATCGTTCGGGATGTTCAGCACATGGCCGCACGCCTTGCAGTGGACAGCGTCAAGCTCGTGCCGCTGCAATCCGCACTGCGGGCACGGGTAGAGCACCTTGCCGCCCGGGCGGAAGACGGCCTGTGCCAGACGGAGAAACAGGGTGATCCCGACGAGCATCATGGCAATCGAGAGCAACTCGCCGCTCATGCTTCCGAGCAGCGTGACGTCGCCAAAGCCCGTCGTGGAGAGCGTGGCTACCGTGAAGTAGAGCGCGTCAACAAAGTCCTCGATCTTCGGATTGACCCCATGCTGCGTGACAAAGACCAGCGCGGAGATCATGAACACGAACACGGCCAAGTTCAGTGCGGCGCGGATGACCTCCTCATTGCGGCGCACGACCGGGAACTGCTTTTTGAGCTGACCGAGCACGTTGTAGGAGCGGAGCAGCCGGACAGTGCGAAGGACGCGCAGGAAGCCGAGATTGCCGCCGAGCGCTGAGATGAACAGGGAGGCGATCACCACGAGGTCGATCACCGCAGCACCATTGTCGATGTAGCGCATCGGGTGGCGGTGGGCGAGCATCCGCCCCAAAAACTCAAGCGTGAGCAGGACCCCAAGCAGCAGGTCCAGCACGCGCATCCAGGGTGCATCAGCCACGAAGGTGGTTGCGACGAAGTAGGCGATTGCAGCAAGGTCGATGGTGAGGAGGCCAGCCTGAAACGCTATCGCTGCCGGACGGTGGCCGTAGAACAAGCGTCGCAACCGCACACGGAAGCGTCCCAGTGCACTCGACGCCGTGCGCATTGATGATTTCCTCCCCCTACACCATTCCTTGCGTCGGTTGGGAGAGCATAGAAGGCAGATGGTCAAGGGGAACGGCGTAGCAGTCGTTCCAATAGACCCTACCCTTCTGGAACCATCCTCGCTGGAACGCTCGCCTTGGTTCCGCAAAGTTGATTTCACGTTTTGGAACGGCGCGGTGGCAGCGCCCTAGACGTTCGTGGAACGGTGCTGGCTTGTGCTCTTTCAACCCTGAAGCAGCAGCGTGCGCTGACACCGCACCCTGAACCGCCCCCATGCGTGCGGCGTGGCGATGCTGGCGATCCTACAGCAATGCGTGTTTCGCTCGGATGCGTTCAAGGTCTCACTGAGCTTGATGAACTCCCTGGCGCTGAGTTTTCGGGAATTTTGTGTTAAGCTGACGCCAAGAACAGCCGACCAGCGATACAACTGATCGCTGAGATGGGGGCGGACGAATAGGAGATCCGTCCATGAGTGGTCGTCTGATACACGTTCTGACAGCCAGCGCACTGGCCATACCGCTCGCTGGCGGCATCACAACCTCATCTCAGGCCATGCCTCTGCCCGTGACCTCAGTCCAAGAGATCGCGGGAACTGCCCCGACCGAACAGGTCCAGTGGTGGCGGGGGAGAGGTTGGGGCGGCTACGGTTGGGGATGGCGCAGGCCTTACTATGGCGGCGGCGCACTTGCGGCAGGTCTCATCGGCGGGCTTGCCCTTGGGACGCTGGCGGCCAGCGCCGGATCCTACTATGGCTACGGCTATCCTTCCTACGGATATGGCTACGGCTACCCGTATTCTGGGTACGGCTATTACCCGTCCTCCTACGCCTATCCAGGGTACAGCTACGGCTACTACCCGGCTTCCTACGCGTACCCGTCCTCCTACGCCTATCCGGGCTATTATCGGACCGCTTACTACGGGACCTCGTATGGCTTGGGGTACGGGAACGCCTATTGGGCTTCGGGCAAGCGGATCCATAAACACGGGCGCAAGCACGGGCGCCGGTGAAAGCTCCATGAGCGGTAGGCAGACCACCGCCTGCCAGCTCTCCCTCATGCAGCACTGACCGTGAGGGCACGAGGCGGAGGCGGCTCCGCCCCACTTAACACTCTCAACTTCGCGACCATGCTCCTGCTGCTGTGGCCATAAGCGTAGCTAGAACCATCGTGCCGGGTCCGCGTTGTCCTTTGCGGACTGCGCATGGTCCGTGTCGCATCTCCTTCTAAGGGCGGTTTTGACCGCCCTTTTTGTTAGGCCGCTCACCCGCTGAGATACCGGCCTGGCCCTTGCCCTCCGCCAGCAGCCGGTGCGATCCCGTTTGGCTCCGGATGCCGTCTCGCGGAAGATGTCGCGGTCGTCTACGCCCGCCGTATGACCGTATGTCCGTCCTACGGCGCTGCTGGTGGCTCGTCCTACGATGCGGGACGAGGGTTGCTCGGATTGGCCGAGCCGATCCTCAGCGCAGAGAGGACGAGCCATGTTGGAGGATAGCGAAGCCTTTATTGGGATCGACGCGGCCAAGTCCAGAAACGCGATCGCCATCGCCGAGGCGGGCCGAGCGGGGGAGATCCGCTATCTGGGCGAGGTCGAGGCAACGCCGCAGAGCATGCGCAAGGTCGTGGCGCGGCT
>JBJMHG010000366.1:0-3280 GCA_045807485.1 Actinomycetes bacterium | reverse complement strand
TTAGGGCTCTCGAACTATCTTTCGGGGCGCCCTGCCGAGGCTATCCCGCTGCTCGAGAAAGTTCAGGGGTGGTATCCGCGGGCAAATGTGGATGCCTCGTACATCCTCGGCCTCTGCTATATACAGACCAGGAATTATCCCCAGGCGCGGCAGGCGTTCGCGCGCATGTTTGACGTGCAACCGGAGTCGGCGGCGGCGTATCTTTTTACTGCGCGCATGTTGCTGCGGCAGGAGTTCGATCCTATCGCTGAAGAGTACGCGCAGAAGGCGATCGCGCTCGATCCCAGGCTTCCGCTGGCGCACTTTTTTCTGGGGGAGCTGCACCTGTATAAGTCGCGTGTGCCGGAAGCCATCAGCGATTTCCAGGCTGAGCTGGCCTTGAATCCGGGGCATGCGGAAACCTATTACAAGCTGGCGGACGCCTACTCACGAGTGCAGAGGTTCGATGATGCCGAACGCCTGTTGCAGCGGTCCATCTGGCTGGACGCCACTTCGACCGGGCCGTACATCCTGATGGGGAAGGTGCTGCAGAAAAAGGGCGAGAATCAGCTGGCGGTGCGGGCCTTGCAGCATGCGCTCGGAATGGATCCCAACAATTCCGTCACACATCATTTGCTCGGTCAGGCGTATCGCGATATGGGAAGAACGGAAGACGCCGAGCGCGAGTTGAAGATCGCGCAACAGCTGAATGCGGCGGGCGGGGAGAAGTGAGCTCTCTCGCTGTCCGGATCGTAGATCCGGGCCTACGTGGGCTGTGGTAGAAGCTGTTCGAAGGCATAGGCTGCCTGCAGAACAATGTTCTCTCCCCAGTGCGGGCCGGCAATTTGCAATCCTATCGGCAAGCCGCCTTTTGTATGGCCGCACGGAACTGAAATAGCGGGCAGTCCCCAAATATTGAACGGCCTGGTATTACGTAATAGAACCAGTTCGCGCGGGCGAAGCAGTGCGGGATTTCTGGTCAGATCGCTGATTTTTGGCGCGGGAATCGGTGTTGTCGGCGTGACGATCAGGTCAACTTTCTCGAATACCTGGTTGATCTCTGCCCGTGACTGCCTTAGCTCCGCGCGACTCTGAGCAATCTCTTGTTCGCTGATGTTCTCTCCGCTGCGCAACCGGCGCAGGGTTTCCGGCTGGTAGAGCTCGGGGCTGCGGGCAACCAGAGCTCTGTGATACGCCCACGATTCGGCGGACTGCAGCTTACGGTCGGTGGGCACGGAAAGTGTCAAATCGACCATCATGCACCCAATAGATTCTAAAACGCGCAGCGCTTGCTCAATAGTTTGTGCTACGTCTGCATCCAGATCTTCGAAGAAATAGGAGCGCGGAATCCCTATTCTGAGAGCGCAATTCAGATTCTCGGGAAGCTCGATCTCCGGCGTTGCCGGATCGCTTATAGCTTTCAGTAATAACGCGCAATCGGCCACGGTGGTGGCGATTGGGCCGACGTGGTCCAATGATTCGGAAAGCGGAAGCACGCCTTGCGTGCTTACCCGACCGAAGGTTGGCTTCAGGCCGACCACCCCGCACAGCGCGGCAGGTTCGCGGATTGAGCCGGCAGTATCGGTCCCAAGCGCGGCATAACACATTCCGGCCGCGAGGGATGTGGCTGAGCCTCCCGACGAGCCTCCCGCAATGTGCTCGGGATTGCGGGCGTTTCTAACTGGCCCGTAGTGGCTAATCATCGAGCTGCCGCCGTACGCGAACTCATGCAGGTTTTGCTTGCCTAAAATTATTGCGCCGGCGTTTTTGAGCCGCTTTACGACTTCGGCGTCCTGCTTCGGTACACGATCTGCAAAAAGGGCGCTGGCTGCGGTGGTTTTCACGCCTGCGGTATCAAACAAATCCTTCAGACCGACGGGAATTCCGTGCAGCGGACCGCGCCAGCGGCCGCCAGCAATTTCCTGTTCAGCTTTGCGCACTTCGGCCATGGCTGAGTCGGCAGTCACTGTGATGAAGGCATTGAGCTCGGGGTTCAATTGCTCAATGCGCTCCAGGCACTGCTGGGTCAGTTCAACAGGCGAAATCTCGCGATTGCGGATGCGTTCCGAGGCTTGAAGGATTGAGAGCACGACTTGTGATAGTTATAACCGGGCGAGGACGCCCGGCCTCCATCGACGCCTGCCTCCTCTACAGATTTATCTCGACCAGCCTATAATGTTCTGTCCAGTTCCCGCAGAGGTCTAGAATAACTCCATGGCCCAGATGACTGTGACTCCCGTCGGCACGCAAGGTTTCCTGGTAAATGGCAAATGGATCGAAGAAGGAGATGTGGTTGAAATCCACGCTCCTTTTGATGGCAGTGTACTGGCGCAAGTGTATCAAGGGCGACGCGAGCACGCCGAAGCAGCGATTGCCGCCGCTGTAAGGGCGTTTGGGACAACCCGGCGGCTTCCGGCATTTGAACGCCAGCGGGTCTTGCGGCGGGTGGCGCAGGCGATTACCGAGCGCAAGCAGGAATTTGCGCAGACGCTGGCGCAGGAAGCAGGCAAGCCGATCAAGGCGGCGCGGATAGAAGTTGAGCGAGCGGCGTTCACCTTCAACATCGCCGCTGAGGAAGCAACGAGAATATATGGCGAGTATCTGCCGCTGGACTGGCAGGAATCGACCGCCGGACGGTGGGGCCTGGTACGGCGATTCCCGCTCGGACCGATTGCGGGAATCACGCCTTTTAATTTTCCATTGAATCTGGTGGCGCACAAGCTAGCTCCGGCCATTGCGGCCGGATGCACCATGGTGCTGAAGCCGGCTCCGCAGACTCCGCTCAGCGCATTGCTGCTGGCGGAGACGATCCAGCAGGCGGGCTGGCCCGATGGCGCATTGAATGTCCTTCCCCTTTCAAACGAAGACGCCGGCCTGCTGGTCAGCGATGACCGCTTGAAGATGATCAGCTTCACCGGAAGCGCGCCGGTCGGCTGGCAGATCAAAAAGAATTCGGGCAAGAAAAAAGTGGTGCTTGAACTGGGCGGCAATGCCGGAGTGATCGTGCATAGCGACGCCGACCTGGCTTATGCCGCCGATCGATGCGTGGTAGGCGGCTTCGCCTACGCCGGGCAGACCTGCATTTCAGTCCAGCGAATTCTGATCGAAAGAAGCGCGTTTTCCAAATTCACCGATCTACTGCTCGCGGGTGTGCAGAAGCTGAAGAGTGGCGATCCGCTGGAAGAGTCAACCGATCTTGGGCCCCTGATCCGTGAGAGCGATGCCATTCGCGCAGCCGACTGGATACAAGAGGCGGTGCGCGGGGGAGCAAGGTTGCTGTGCGGGGGACGGCGAACTGGTT
>JBJMHG010000365.1:0-3035 GCA_045807485.1 Actinomycetes bacterium | reverse complement strand
CGCCGGTCACGATCCCGTTTGTCCCGTCGAAACAGCTGCCGGACGCGAGCCTCCACTATCCCATCGAGCCGCAGGTCTGGCACTTCCGCCAGTCGATTGACTATTCACTCACCGCCAACTGGGCGGTCCTGGATATCGCGTCGCGCAACCGCGAGAACTTCCTGTTCAACATCTGGCGGATGGGGATGAACTCGATCGAGCGCGGCAACCGCGACAGCTGGACGCCGACACCCCGTCATGTGATTGCCGCGCAAGCGGCGCTCGCGGAGCAGAAGAGCCGCGCCGACGGATTGAAGGGCGCCGATACCGTTGCCAATCCGGCTGCCGTGACCGGCACCGCCGAGCAGTTCACGGCGATGCTCCGCGCGCCGGAACTGCGCGATCCGCGCGGGTTCATTCTCCCGTCCGATCAACCGGACTTTCCTACGGCCACCAAGTTCATCAACGCGTTGCTGAAAGTTGGCGTCATCGTCCATCGCGCCACGGCGCCTTTCACGGCGGCAGGCAAGGCGTATCCCGCGGGATCGTACGTCGTGAAGACGGCGCAGGCGTTCCGGCCGCACGTGCTCGACATGTTCGAACCGCAGGACCACCCGGACGACATTCCGTACCCGGGCGGCCCGCCGACCCGCCCCTACGACAATGCCGGGTGGACGCTCGCGTATCAGATGGGCGTTAAGTTCGATCGCGTGCTCGAGAAATTCGACGGCCCGTTCGAAAGGGTCCAGGGACTCCTGAATCCAGCCCCGGGCAAGGTCACGGGCATCCCTGGTACCGGCTACGTCTTCACGCATGCGATGAACGATTCGTTCACCGCGATCAACCGGTTGATCAATGCCGGCGAAGACGTCTCATGGATCACCGCCGGTCCACAGCAGGGCGCGTTCTATGTGGCATCGAAGCCGTCCACGCCCGCCCTCGTCACGAAGATTGCCAGCGCCCTTGGCGTCAACTTCGCAGGGGTCGCTGCCCGTCCGGCAGGTGAGGCGTTGAAGCTTCACAAGATGCGCGTCGCGCTCGCGGATCAATACGGCGGGTCGATGCCCTCCGGCTGGACGCGGTTCCTGTTCGAGCAGTTCGAGTTCCCGTTCGAGGTGGTGTATCCGAAGATGGTCAACGCCGGCAATCTGGCGAGCAAGTACGACGTGATTATTTTTCCGTCGAGCGTCGGGCCCGGTCCTGGTGAAGGCTCGGACGGGACCGCCGGGCGTGCCGGCAG
The DNA here is from genome assembly GCA_045807485.1 of Actinomycetes bacterium. GTDB lineage: Bacteria > Actinomycetota > Actinomycetes > JAHEKZ01 > JAHEKZ01 > JAHEKZ01. Next base: position 1,816 of record JBJMHG010000365.1, on the reverse strand, counting down.
AGGAGCTGCTGCAAGCGGCGCGTCCACAGGATTTGGTCAGGCGGGAGCGACGGAGGCGGATATCCCCGCCGAGTACCGGCCCATGGTCGGGGCCTACACGGTCAGCGAGACCGGTCCGGCATTGAAGAAATTCGTCGAGGATGGCGGGACGATCATCGCCGTCGGGCGATCCGCTTCAAACCTCGCCCAGCTGTTTGGGCTGCCGATCGGGAATCATCTCGTTGAGCGCGGGAGCGATGGCCGGGTCCACCAGGTGCCCAGCGAGAAATTCTACGTGCCGGGCTCGATCCTGTCTGCAGCCGTCGACACGTCAATCGCGGTCGCGCAGGGTGTGACGAACCCGGTGGACGTGTTCTACGACAACAGCCCGGTGTTCCGCCTGGAACCCGAAGCGGCAATGAAAGGCATCAAGCCGGTGGCCTGGTTTGCCAGTGCCACCCCGCTCCGGAGCGGGTGGGCGTACGGCCAGAGCTATCTGGAGAACGGGATTATCGGAGTCGACGTCCCGGTTGGCCGCGGGCGGCTGTTCCTGTTCACCCCGGAAATCACCTTCCGTGGCCAGCCGCACGGCACGTTCAAGTTCCTGTTCAACGGGATTTATCTTGCCGGCCAATCGGCGTCCCGTCAGATGACGGCGGAAACAGGCCGGTAGAAGAGGACGGAGGGGCCTCCGTCCTCCGCCTTTGCTATCTTTTCTTCCCGGCTTTCCGCGCGGCACCCTTCCGCGCAGCGCTGGCCGACTTGCGTCCGCCGGTCTTGCGCGCACCGCGGCCGGCGGCCTGCTTGGTTCTTGCGGCGCCGCCCTTGGCGCTTCGGCCCGCCGCGGCCGTCTTCTTGCCGCTTCTTCCGGTCGTTCTGATCGCGCGACGTGCAGTCTTGACCGCGCGCCGGGCCGTGCGGCGGACCGCGCGGCGGGCGGGGGCGGTACCTTCAATAGCGTCCGCCGTGGCATCCGCCATCGACGCGGCCGTGGAGGCGGCAGTGCCCGCAGCCTGCGTGCCGAAGCGCGATGCGGTCGAGGCCGCCTGTTGTGCCGTGTTGATCGCTGCGCCGAGCGCGCCGCCGACCATTTCTGCCGACCTCGTCAGCACGTTGTCGGCTGTCTGATCCCGTTCATCTGCCATAAGTCCTCCGAAGCAGGGTTGACCAAAAAGTTCGCTGCATAGTAGCAGAGCTTAGCCATAGAGCAACACAGAAGGGCAAAGGAGGCCCTTCTCTGCGGCCGATTTGCCGACTTGGCGATTTGGTGATGTCGTGAACGCGTGGAGTACACGTATCCGGCCGAGATCCTCGACACCCTGGCAGGTCATGGACTTCTCCCTACGGCCAGCACACCCCCCGGGGTCGTCCGGAGCGCGCTCAGTGACCTTTACAGATATGAAATCCGTCGGTTGCGCCGGACGCTGCTCGCAGGCGGCATCGAGAAGCGGGACTACTCGAACCACGTAATCGCGTTGCGAAAACGATACTGGCTCCTGTCACTTCCGGTGCAGCACTGGGCCACAAAAAAATAGCCACAGAAGACGGCCGCAGAAAATACAGAAGAACACGGAACAACACAGGCAACGCAGGGACGCGATACGATCCGCTGATGGCTGATTTCGAGAAGCTCGGTCTGTTCTATCTCGGGCGGGAAAGCGACGCATCAGGGACGAGCCTGGGCAACACGCTCCTTTACGAATCCCGCGATCTGCTGACGCACGCGGTATGTGTGGGAATGACCGGCAGCGGCAAGACCGGGTTGTGTCTCTCGATTGTCGAAGAAGCTGCGATCGACGGCGTGCCCGTGATCGCGATCGACCCGAAGGGGGATCTC
>JBJMHG010000364.1:0-3845 GCA_045807485.1 Actinomycetes bacterium | reverse complement strand
GCAGCGAGGCCATGCTGACCGAAGCCGAGCAAGGACATCACCACGGGTCCACCGCGCAGCAGCAGCATACGGCGAATGGTGGCCCGCATCGCTACTGCCACCCCGGCACGCCGGACATGTCTGGCAGACGGTGCGCGATACCCTTGTGGCAGTCGATGCAGGTCCGCTCATTGGTGAACAGGAATCGCTCGTGAGCGTTGGCCGCCCGCGGATTCTGCCGCGACAGATCCATCGACACCGTCGAGTGACAGTTGCGGCACTCCAGGCTGTCATTCGCCTTCATGCGCGCCCATTCGCTCTCGGCCAGGTGTCGGCGCATGTCGAGGAACGCGTCCCGCGTGGCGATCGAGCCGAAGATGTGGCCCCAGACTTCCTTCGATGCCTGCATCTTGCGCGCGATCTTGCGGGTCCACTCGTGCGGCACATGGCAGTCCGGGCAACCGGCGCGGACGCCGGACCGATTGGTGAAGTGGATCGTGCCCTGCAGTTCCTCGTACACGTTGGTGCGCATCTCGTGGCAGCTCACGCAAAAGGCTGTCGTGTTCGTCGCTTCAAGCGCCGTGTTGAAGCCGCCCCAGAATACGACGCCCATTAGGAACCCACCAAGCGTGAGGAAGGCGAGGCTGAGTGTGCCGGCCGGCGCCAGGGCGGTCCTGATCAGGGGAAGATTTCTGAACCAGCGCCAGGCACGCCTGATTCGGCCCTGACGCGGCGCCGGCCCAGCTGTCCCGCCTGTGGCATCCGCCGTCGACATCAGCGGTTGCTCCGGCCGCCCGGCTGGCGCTCGGGCTCGGTCAGGGCATCCATATCCTGGAAGCGGTTCTCGACGAGCGGCCTCGCCTCGGTCTGCGGGACGTGGCAGGCGAGGCAGGCGTAACGGCGGGGCGCCAACCCGCCGAGCGTATTGCCCTCACGATCCTGGTAGTGGGTCACCGAGATCATCGGCGCCTGGCTCTGCTCGGTGAAGCGCCGGGCATGGCAGGACATGCACTTGTTGGCGTTGAGGTCGAGCGCATAGCCCTCAATGGCGTGCGGGATGACCGGCGGCTGGTCCGGGTAATTGCGCCGCACCCGGACGTCATTGGTGATGGCGCGCTGCACTGGCGGCGCCGGAGCCTCACGCGTGAAGGGCTCAGGCCCGCGCAGTCGTGGCGCGTCCTGCGCCAGCAGGGCTCCCGCGAAGAAGCATGGCGCCAGGGTCGTGGTTGTCAGCAGCAGGAGAGGGGCGCGTTTCACCGCGGGCCTCCCCGGACATCAGGGGAGGAGGTCGGTGCTGACGTGGCTGGCGCCAAGGCCTCCACCACCTTCACCGCGCATTTTTTGAAATCGCTCTGCTTCGAGATCGGATCGGTAGCGTCGAGCGTGACCTTATTGATGAGCTGGCTCGCATCGAAGAAGGGCACGAACACGACCCCCCGCGGCACGCGGTTGCGGCCGCGCGTCTCGACGCGGCTACGGATCTCGCCGCGTCGGGACGCGACCCGCACCTCCTGGCCGCGCCGCAGCCCACGTTTCTGCGCGTCCTCCGGATGCATGAAAAGTACCGCACCCGGGAAGGCCCGGTAGAGCTCGGGCACCCGCAGCGTCATCGAACCAGAGTGCCAATGCTCCAGTACCCGGCCGGTGACCAGCCACAAATCATACTCCGCGTCGGGCACCTCCGCGGGCGGCTCGTAGGGCGCGCCCATGATGTTCGCGCGCTTGTCCGGGTTGCCGTAGAACTGGATGCCCGTCCCCTTCTCCACATAAGGGTCGAGGCCCTCGCGGTAGCGCCAGCGCGTCTCCTTTCCGTCCACCACCGGCCAACGCAGGCCGCGGACCTCATGGTAGGTGTCGAAGGGCGCGAGGTCGTGGCCATGTCCGCGGCCGAAGGAGGCGTACTCCTCGAAAAGTCCCTTCTGGACGTAGAAGCCGTATTCCTTCGCCTCGCGGTTCTCGTAGCCGGCGGCGAGATCGGTGAGCGGGAAGCGATCCACCTGACCATTTCGAAACAGCACGTCGTGCAGCGTCTTGCCCCTTAAACCCGGCGCATTCGCCAGGATTTCGGCAGGCCAGACCTCATCGGTTGTGAAGCGCTTCGAGAACTCCATGAGCTGCCAGAGGTCGGAGCGGGCCTCGCCGGGCGCGTCCACCAGTTGGTGCCAGAAATGGGTTCGGCGCTCAGCGTTGCCGTAGGCCCCTTCTTTCTCCACCCACATTGCGGTGGGAAGCACGATGTCGGCGGCCATGGTTGTGACCGTTGGGTAGGGATCTGAGCAGACGATAAGGTTCTGCAGGTTGCGGTAGCCGGGATAGGTCTCGTTGCTTGTGTTCGGTGCGGTTTGGAGGTTGTTGTTGCACATGATCCAGTAGGCATTGAGCTTGCCGTCCTTCAGCATCCGGTCCTGCTCAACGGCGTGGAAGCCGACCTTGCCCGGCAGCAGCCCTGCCGGAAGTTTCCAGAGCTGCTCCGCATGCTTGCGGTGCTCGGGATTGGCCACCAGCATGTCTGCGGGAAGTCGGTGCGAGAAGGTGCCGACCTCGCGCGCAGTGCCGCAGGCCGATGGCTGACCAGTCAGCGAGAATGGGCTATTGCCCGGCTCGGAGATTTTCCCTGTCAGCAGATGGATGTTGTAGACTAGGTGGTTGGCCCAGACGCCGCGGACATGCTGGTTGAAGCCCATTGTCCAGAGCGACATCACCTTGGTCTTTGGGTCGGCATAGAGCTTCGCCAACGCTTCCAGCTGCGGCTTGGGAACGCCAGAGAGCTCATGCGCCCGATCCAGCGTGTACTCGGAGACGAGGCGCGCAAAGGCGTCGAAATCGGCAGGCTGCGAGACCTGAGGATCGTTCGCGTGCTGGGCGCGCTGTTCGAGGACGTTCTCGGGCCTGAGGCCATAGCCGATGTCGGTATTGGCGAGACGGAAATTGACGTGCTTTGCGACGAACTCCCGGTTCACCGCGCCAGTCCGGATGATGTGGTTGGCGATATAGTTCATGATCGCCAGGTCGGTCCCCGGCTTGAAGATGACGCTCGCGTCGGACAGATCCGTCGTCCGATGCTCGTAGGTCGAGAGGGTGTGGATGCGGACGTGTTCGGCGCTGAGGCGGCGATCGGTCACCCGGGTCCAGAGGATGGGGTGCATCTCCGCCATGTTCGAGCCCCAGAGCACGAAGGCGTCGGCGTGCTCGAAGTCGTCGTAGCACCCCATCGGCTCATCCATGCCGAAGGCGCGGACGAAGGTGACGGCAGCCGAAGCCATGCAGTGTCGGGCATTGGGGTCAAGATTGTTGGAACGGAAGCCGCCGCGCATCAGCTTCGAGGCGGCGTAGCCCTCCCAGATCGTCCACTGGCCGGAACCGAACATGCCGACCGCCTCTGGCCCTTTCTCACGCAGCACCCGCTTCCAGTGCGCGGCCATGGTATCGAAGGCCTGGTCCCAGGAGACGGGCTGGAGTTCGCCTTCCTTGTCGAAGCGGCCGTTCCTCATGCGCATGAGAGGGCGGGTCAGCCGGTCCGCCCCATACATGATCTTCGAAAGGAAATAGCCCTTCACGCAGTTGAGGCCGCGATTGACCTCCGCCCGCATGTCGCCATGGGTGGCGACGACGCGCCCGTCTTTCACCCCCACCATGACGCCGCAGCCGGTGCCGCAGAAGCGGCAGGGCGCCTTGTCCCACTTCAGCCGCAGCTCGTCACCCGTGGCGATGTTCTGCGCTCCGGCTTGGAGCGGGACATTGGCGACGGCCGCGGCCGCGGCGGCGGCCTGGGCCTTGAGCATGTCGCGGCGCGCGATGTCCAAGGCTGCTAGCCCCTCCCCAGGGCTGGTTCAACATGGTGAAAGACGAGATTGGCGGCGAGGACA
>JBJMHG010000363.1:0-2588 GCA_045807485.1 Actinomycetes bacterium | reverse complement strand
CTGGCAATCGAAGAACGCCGCCTGACGGCCTTCCGGAACGACAGCAACGTGGTGCGGATCGTGGACCCAGGTTGGCGGGCGTGGCTGCGTCTCGCGGTTGAGCGCAAATCCGTGCCGGCATCACCTCCGCAGAAAAAACATCAAACGCCTGCGCAGCGGAGCCGGGGTTGGGCTGCTAAAGGGCAGGAGCCGAAGCATTGTGCTATAAGCGGTGCAAGGGTCAAACCTGCCCCTGACGCAATCGCCAGGCACATACGTCGGCATGTATCCCACGCTACTGAGGCTGTGGAAGATCGAGTGGAAGCTCCAACAGGCGCAGGTCTGATTGGGATAGTGTAGCCGCTGTGTCGCTCAGTTCTGTTGCGGGCTGGTGACCGATCCCAAGGGGAGCTGCCATAACCTCGCGGTCCACCAGCCGCTGCACCGCGTCTGTTTGAGCATCACCGACGAAGATTGGGGTCACGCCGGCTGCAGCGAACGCCTGTTTGATCGCCCTCTCGACGGCTGGCTCCTTTGCGCCAAGGGCAATTGGTTTCCCGTTCAAGTCGGCCACCGTTCGGATTTCGCTCCGCACGGCAAGATACAGAACCGAGCCCTTGGGTTCAGGCTGACGCAGGGGAGACGTGGATGGGGTCTTTTGAGCCTCAACAGAGGCCGTCGTTCTCGATCCAGCTGAGGCCGGGTTTGATCCTGTTTCTGTCGGCTCCTCGGCCGAGGGATCAGCTTGTTGTCTGGGCGGTTCGGCAACTGCTGGGGGCCGAGCCAGCGGACCAACCGGAGGGGCAGGCGGGGCAGGACCCGCTTGGGGAACGATGGGTGCGGTCGTTCGAGCGTGTGAGAGCCTCGGTGATTGCTCCGGGATCTTGGCCGGCAACCCGGAAGCAGATTGCCGGCGTGGCATGGGGCTGCGCGAAGCAGTCCCGCCTTGGGCTACTAAAACGGTGGGCCGGGGAACGCTCTTCAAGCGCGCCGTGGAACGCTGGACGGGACGCTTGGCATGGGCGGCCGGTGTCTGGTCGAACCGAAGGGCAATAGCATTCGACATGTTCGCCGGGTGCGGCAGCTGCGGCATCGCAGGCCGAAACAGAGACCGCAAGCCGGCGAGAGGCGTCCAGGCCATCCAGCGAGTGGCGTCCGCCCGAGGCTGTTGGACCTGTTTCGTGGTCTGCGCGATGCGACCCTTCCGCAACGTGGCCATAGTGTCCATGCACCCGGCGGCCGGGAGAGCCGCCGCAAGCGCGAAGCCGATAAACGCGACCCGTATCATGGAAGAGGAAGCTAGCGTCGTGTGAGCGCAGGTTCTGTGGCCGCACGGGCTCACCCATTCCGAATGCCGGCGCTATTCACAGCAGAGTTTCAGAGTAAGGAGGCTTCTGTCGGCTGGGGTGCGGCCGCAGCAATGAACCTCCAACGACTCCGCGGCCCGTCAAGCAATCTCAAGCGTTATCGCAGGATCGCAGGTCGTTTTGCCTGCTATATCATAAATATAACGCATGCATCTGTTCTGCGCTGCTGGCGCCCATTTGCTCCCACGATCAGGGCCAGTCATCACAGCGCGACGGCGATCCCAGAGCTCCTGAAACGCGCGCCAGATGCTGAGGTCAGGAGATCCTCGGCAACGCTGCTTTGAGTTGTCGAGAAGTCGATTGTGATCGCCCGGCCGCTTCACTGGGACACTTTACTCACCGCCGCTAACATACGTTATCGCATTAACTGGTACGTTATCGCACTAACTGGCTACGTTACCAAAGACCTGCACAAGCAAGCGCGACAGGGAGGAACCACAATGGCCGTCCGGGACAGCCAAGAGGAGGACACGCTCTACCCCGACGACCTCTTGCCCAAGATCCAGCAGATCCTGGCCATCATGGCTGACCTGGAACGTCGCTATGAGACGGATCGCTACCACCTGGAAAACTGGTCAGGGCCAAAGGCGATCAAGGCCCATCTCTTGGCCGACTTAGACCAGAGCTACAAGGCCAACCGGGAGCGATACGAGGTCTGCCTTGAGGAGCTGCGCCTGCGGACAAGAGCCCACATCGAAGGCTTGCACCGCACCCGCGAGAAGCTGAGCTTGACTACATCCATGCAAACAAAGCACTGAGGCATGGCCAAGCCCAATGGCTTTTCAGATCAAAGTGCGCCCACACGGGAGCACGTTCGGGCGATGCTGCACAAATTGAATGCGCTTCACAGGGCCAACCGGCAGGCCGGGCGCGCTCGGTCCGGCTCAGCTCAGGAGCGCACCAAGACTGATCGTGAAGAGCACGGCTCCTGAAGCATCGGTGGCTTTCATCTTCCACCCACGCCAGCCTGCGAGGTCCGCCTCGCCGTTCCGGATCATCTCGACGGCTGCCTCAAGAGCAAGCCTACGCACCTGATCGAGGTCCTCGACCTCGACCCCGTGGTGATCAGTGAGGGTCTGGTGGGCATCAACGAGGTTGAAGTAGCACCGCATCGGGCGTGCCTTTGGGGCTGAACCACACCGGCGCTCGCTGCAGCGGTCCAGCTCGCGCATGGACCTCCCCCTGCGGAGTGGAGGGTTCTGTAAGGAACCCAAGCACCCCAGGAGGATGGAATGGCAGAAA
>JBJMHG010000362.1:0-3891 GCA_045807485.1 Actinomycetes bacterium | reverse complement strand
CTCGACCTAGCCCGGAAGAACCCCGACGTGCTCCGAAGCGAGGAGCGCGAGACTGATGCTTCCCGCGCGGCGGCGATGCGCAGCCGCGTGTACCTTAGGGTCAGGGAACGATTCGAGGTTAGGGTGAAGGATCAAAACGCTGCCCGGTGGCTAAATGTGCCCGACGAACTTCGCTTGTAAGGACACGATGGCACCAGATTGTACCGGATCGAGCGCTTCACGCACAAATCGTTGTTGCAACCTCAATCTCAACTGCCTGTGGGGCAGGGTTACTTGAGTCGGCTTCGCTCTGCATTACCGATTAATGGGTCGCACAGAAGGTCGCCGTCTTCCTACAAGGTTTCCGACAACCGGATGGCTGGTAAGCTTGATACGCTCATTTTTCTTTCAGTGCGTGTTCGGACAAGCGGTACTCACACTGCGAGTACGACGACACGAACACTCGACGACTTGACGCATACGGAAAATCCGAATTTCCGAGAAGGGGCAAACCAAGCAATTTCGCTCGCACGTCATTGGCTTCAGTGCACCTCGGCAGAGTGTGCGCTTAGGGGCGGATCACCGCAGCGGCGCTGTCCTCGCTTGTGTAACACTCGAAGGAGCACGACAGCGGTGCGAAAGAATGCTGTGCGATGTCTTCTCTTCGATCGGCACTTCCTCACCGACGGGCTGACTCCCGAGTTGGCCTCATAGGGTATGCTGATCGTGGTATGCGCCACGCGCCACGAACGCGAACACAAGCGGAGCTACTTTCCTTGGTCGACGTCCTGAAACCGCTTTCGAAAGGCCAACTTGAGGAACTGGCTGCCCACTGCCCGGGCATCCACTTTCGCAGGGGCGAAGACCTCTACCACCCCAAGGAACACCACGGCGGATTGTTCCTCATACAAGAGGGACGTGTGCGCGTGTACAGGTTGTCTCTCCGAGGCGATCAGCTAACCCTAGCCTTGCTCTCCGCAGGGACGGTGCTCTCGGATCGGCGCTTGCAAGGCTTGCACGCCGAAGTCATGGAGCCGTCCACGATCGCCTTCATGAAGCGCGAATACCTTGAGAGCTTGATCCGCAAGAAGCCCGAGGTGGGACTACGCCTGGCGGACCTCCTGGCCGAGCGCCTGCGCTTGATGGACGCGCGCATGTCAGACGTCATCCACAAGGAGGTGCCCGCTCGCCTGGCTAGCCTCATACTCCAGTTGCTCGACGAGGAGGGGGTGGTGGGCGGCGAGCGGTACATGATACCCACCCCCTACACCCACAAGCAGCTGGGTACCATGATCGGTGTCAAGCGCGTGGCGGTGGCCCGGGCATTTAGGAGGCTCCGCGAAGCGGGGGCGGTGGAGGTGGAGCAAAGCCGCCTCCACGTCAAAGATCTGAAAGCCCTCGAGCGTATTGCCAGCGTAGAACGGTAGCCGTTCCGGCTCTCGCTTTGGCTACCCCGCACAGCCTCACCGCACCGGCCACGACTAAAGTCGGGTGTATCCTGCGATACACCTACACCGACGAAAACTTGTTACAAGTGTGATTTCAGGAGAGGGAGGGTCTACGGTGGCACAACGCACAGCTGGAGAAACCCCTGTGATGACCGAGGAAGTACGCATCGGTGTGGAAGCGTGGGCGCGACAAGCCCGTAGGGTTGTGTGATGGGGATCTGTGAGGCTGCAACGTCTCGCAGCGGGCCTCGTAGGGGTGACCTCTACAATACCAGAAGCGATCTTGGACTACCGCGATGCTGAGGGAGGATGATTTACCATGAGCCTACTCGACATACGCGACAAGTTCCGGGGTCCCGCCGCGTCCATCGACGAGCAGATCGAGAGCTTCGCAATCGAACGGGTTCCTGCCAACCAGCGCTGGCCCATCCCGGCGATCAGCCTCGTGCTTTTGGGCAACGCCACGGCGATGTTTTTCTTCTCGTTCGGGGCGCAGCAAGCGTTTCTGGTGGGATGGCCGTGGCTACTCTTGCCCATAGGGTACTTCTTCTTCGGCGCGGTCCTCATAGGGATGCTGACCATGCGTGTCGCCAGCCACGAAGGCCTTTCGCAGAACCTGCTCAGTCGAGGCCTGGGGTTCGGCAGCCGAGGCTCCGCGGTTACCTCGTTCATCTACGCGGTGAACTACATCTACTACTTCTTGTTCGAGGGCACGATCGTTTCCCATGCGATAGCCATCTACTTCGAGGTGCCGATCAACTCGCCCGGCGGCATCGCCATCTTCGCCGTCGTCGGGCTGATCACGATCTTTTTTGTCTGGCGTGGCATGTACGCGATGTCGTTCCTGCAAACCTGGGGCTTCCCCCTATTCGTCGTGCTGCTCGCCGCCGGCCTGTGGCAGCTCGTCACGTCGCATGAGGTTGTCGGCCCCACCGGTTGGGACGCCACCGCTACCGTCGGCTGGGCGGCCATGTGGGGCGCCTTGAGCCTCGCCAACGGCCAGATGATCTTCCAGGGCCTCATGGCAACGGACTACGGCCGTTTTGCCGCCCAGGACATACGCAACCGGGGTACCGCCACCATCATGATCCTCGAGTTGGTGCCCATGTTCACCGTTATCTTCCTCGGCGCTTTCATCGGGGCCAGCCTGCTCGCCGCGCCCGCCATCGGGCAGTCCCGCGCCCAGGATCCCGGGTTCATGTTCGTCTACCTCATGGGGTTCGTTGGCGTCATCTTCGCGGTCATCACCCAAATCCGAATCAACGTAATGAACCTCTACTCCGGGTCGCTCGCGCTCTCCAACGGCTTCGACGTCGCGGCACACCTTCGTCCCGGCAGGCAATGGTGGATGTTCCTCGTGTGGTTCTTCGGCGTCGTTTTCTACGCGACGAACGTCATTAACTACCTCGGAACCTTCCTCGCCATCGCGGGCGTGCTCACAAACACGTGGCTGCTGATCATCCTCGCAGACTACTTCATCTGCCGCAGGTGGCTGCGGCTGGGACGTATGGAAGGGATTGAGTTCCGTGAGGATGAGGTCCGCGCCTGGAACCCTTGCGGTCTGATCTCCTTGGGCGTGGCGGTCGCCGTCGGCGCGTTGGGTATCGTGGGTGTCTACCCCACCTACTATGCTTCGTTTCTGGCCATGATCATCGGTCCGCTGCTCCACGTTTCCCTCACCACCGCGACCAAGGGGCGCTACTACGAACCCGCCCGCGCCGGTGCGAAGCGCGTGGGCGACTAAATTAGGGTGCGAACAGCGAGATTAAGGAGGGCCGCACATGCAGACCGGTGAGAACCACACGGTAGAGGTAATCCCCCACGACTACAGCTACGTCTTCAATCCGTATCGTGAGCCCGTAGCCAGGGTGAAGCCCAACGAGCGGGTGACCATACATACGGACGACGCCTTCGAGAGCCGGATAACCAACAAGGAGGATCTTCCGAGCCGCGCCCTTGCCACGGCCAAGTTCCTCAATCCCCAAACCGGGCCCATCTATGTGGAGGGAGCGGAACCGGGCGACACCCTCGCCGTTCACATCGAGAGCATCGAGCCTACGCGAGACTTCGCCGTAAGCGTATTGATACCCTATTTCGGCGGCCTTACCTCGACAAACTTCACCCGCACGCTGCAGGAGCCGCTGCCGGAGAAAGTTTGGATCTGGGACCTCGTGGACCGGGGCAACAACCTAGTCAACGAGGAACTCGGCGTCAAACTTCCCTGGGAGCCCTTCCTAGGAACCCTGGCCGTGGCCCCCGACCTGGAAGCGATTACCGCCCTCGCTCCCGGCCCCTTCGGGGGCAACATGGACGTGCCTGACGTGAAGCCGGGGAACACCGTCTACCTGCCCGTGTGGAATCCCGGTGCGCTCGTCTACACCGGCGACTGCCATGCGCGGCAGGGGCAAGGGGAACTCTGCGGGGTCGCGATGGAGATCACCTCCAAAGTGACCGTGGTGTTCGA
>JBJMHG010000361.1:0-3336 GCA_045807485.1 Actinomycetes bacterium | reverse complement strand
GTCGCGCCGAGCAGGATCTCCGGCGCGAGGTCGCGCAGCGAGATGTGCAGCACCACCGGGTGGTGGGCGAACCACGCGACCTCATGGACGTGTGGACGGGCGGCGACGGTGGTAAAGACGACCAGGTTGCTGGAGCGGATCAGCTCCTCGGCGGTGGCGTGCACCGTGATCCTGTCGGCCGTGCCCGCCCGCTCCAGATATGCGCGGAAGTCCGCGGCGCTCTCGGGGGACAAGTCGTGCACGCCGACCTCGTCGAACGACCAGCCCGTGCCGGCAAGGAAGGTGCGCACGTAGCGGGCGATGAGCCCGGTCCCGACGAACCCGAGCCGTGCCGGGCGGCCCCGCGTGCGGGTGAGCGCGTCGGCGGCCAGCGCCGCGGAGGCGGCGGTGCGGGTGGCGCTGATGATCGAGCTCTCCAGCACGGCGAACGGGTAACCGGTCGCAGGGTCGTTGAGGATCAGCACCGCGGAGGCCCGGGGGATCCCGGCGGCCACGTTGTCCGGGAAACTGGAGATCCACTTGAGCCCGTCCACACGGATCTCGCCGCCGAGCGAGGCGGGCAGCGCGATGATCCGTGCGGTTGGTCGGTCCGGGAAGCGCAGAAAGTACGACGGCGGGTTGACCGACTTTCCCGCGGCGTGCCACCGGTAGGTGGCCTCGACCAGCGCCACGATCTCGGTCTCCCGGCCGGCCAGCGCCCGCTCTACCTGGCTGCCGGGGATCACCGCGAACGGCGGCACGGCGAGCCCCGACGCGGCATCGCCGGCGGCGGGGCTCGCAGTGGCGGTCACCGCGGGCTCCCGTCGCCCGGGACGCCGTCGCCATGGCGGACGGGGTCCGCCATGCCGACCAGCACCTCCCGAGGCCCGGTGCCGGGCTCACGGCTGTGCGCCGGGCGGCTGTTGTCCACCAGCAGCAGGTCACCCAGCGCCCACGGCTCGTGGACGGGGCCCTTGGGCTTCCGGTCGCCGCGCAGCGCACGGGTGGCTTCTGGCGAGATGGCGGGCAGCGTTGTCATCAGGCCCCCTGACGTATCCCCCTGACATATGACGTCGACGCCACGCGATCTTGGTGCCCTGTAGATCAGCGCGTTGCCGCGTGCTGTGGCGCCGGGTCGCATATTTGCAGAAGATTCGGTGCATCCGGCCACTATGCGGACGGCCACTCGGACGGCCCATGCGCTGGTGGCTGACTGTAGCGGTGTGCCGGGTCCCGGCTGTCAGGCATCACCCTAATGCCGTAGATGACAGTCGGGACGGGGCGTCAGAGCCCCCTGGGCCGCGCGAGGACACCCCGGCCGCAGGGGTGAACCACCTCGGCGTTCGAGTGGTTCCATGGTTGAGCAGTTAACCTCATGCTTGCCTCCCTGCAAGCATCTGCACGAGGGGCAAAGCGAGTACGCACCGGCCAGGTCGGGGGACTCAGGGCCGGGTCTGGCGTCGGTGGTCATCCGGAAGGGGCCTAATGACACCGCTGCGTTCAATCGATTCGGAAGCCTGCGCCGTGTGGCGAGGAGTCGACAGCTCCGTCGCCCGCGTCGGGTGCAACCGGCGTTCACAGTAGACGCAGGAACCGCGGAAGTCTTCTCCACCGCGGCACACCGCGTCCTGTGCACGCACCCGCCGACATCGCCGGCCGGCCCGGGGGTCGCCGGCGTGTCGTGAACACCTGAATATCGCCGTCACGAGGCACGGCGGACCGGCGTTGAGGACGACGCGGCGCGCTTCGGCGGGCTGCACTTCGACGCCTCGTCACGCCGTTCCGCGATGGCTGAGGGGGCCGTCGTGACAGTCATCTCCAGGGCACAAGACTTCAACGAGGACGATCTCTACGTCGACCTTCGGTCGGTATTCGGGCGGTCGCTGTTCCTCAAGTGCGAGGGTTTCAACTTCGCTGGCTCAGTGAAGCTGAAAGCTGCGGCCGCGATGGTGGAGGCTGCCGAACGCGACGGGAGTCTGCGGCCCGGAGCGTTTATCGTCGAGTCGTCATCGGGGAACCTCGGTGTGGCACTCAGCGTGATCGCTGCGAGCAAGGGCTACCGGTTCCTGTGCGTGACCGACTCGCGCTGCAACCTGGCAAGCCGGCTGTTGATGGAGGCGTTGGGCGCCACCGTGCACGTCATCACCGAGCCCGACCTGGTCGGCGGACTGCTCGGTGCACGGATCGAATACATCCGAGCGCTGTGTGCCGCCGACGACCGCTTCGTGTGGCTCAACCAGTACACCAACCCCAACGCCTGGAAGGCCCATTACCGCACCACCGCGCCGTCAATCGCCCGGGAGTTCCCCAACCTCGACGTGCTCTTCGTCGGTGCCGGCACGACGGGCACGTTGATGGGCTGCGCCCGCTACTTCCACGAGCGGCACCCGCACGTGCGGGTGGTCGCCGTCGACGCGGTCGGTTCGGTCTCGTTCGGTGCGCCCGCCGGCCGCCGGATGATTCCCGGCCTGGGCATGGCGGTCCGACCGCCGCTGCTCGACGAGTCCTACATCGACGAAGTGATGCACGTCGAGGAGCCGGACGCCGTCCGGGCCTGCCACCGCCTGGCCCACCGCGGCTACCTCTTCGGCGGCTCCACCGGCACGGTCGTCAGCGGGGCCGTGGAGTGGCTGGCCGGGCACGACGCGGACGACCTCGTCGCCGTCGCCCTCGCCCCGGACCTCGGCGACCGCTACCTCGACACCATCTACCAGGCCAACTGGTTGGCCGACATCTACGGCGACGACGTCCTGCGCCCGGACGAGCTGGCCTCGGGCAGGCGGGTGGGGTGAGATGTCCTCCTCCGTCCTCGCCGCCCCGACCGTTCCCGCCGCGGCCACGTCCGTCGCACAGTCCCTCGCCCAGGTCCTGGCCGAGGTGATGGGCGCCGAGCGAGTGTCGCCCCGATGAAAGACGACCGCCACCACCCGACCATCGCCGGGCTCGCCACTGCCTTCGCCGGGGCCGCGCCCGCTCCCGTCGAACCGTCGGTCCCACCGCCCGTCGAGGCAATGCCGGTCGCGGCGGCCGCGCTGCGGGTAGAGACGGCCGTGGTCCTCGTCGACCGCATGGCCGCCCAATCAGCCTGCGTGGATTTCGTTCATGCAGCTCAGCGCGCCTGCAACAACCACTCCGATTTCTGGTTCAAGGGGTCCACCTGATGGGAAACTCCCACGACGTCCTGACCACTGATCCGGCTGACAATCTGAAGACTCTTGCCGAATGCGAGCGAGGCTTCGCCGAGGTGCTGGCGGATATCGTGGGCACCGAGCAGGTGTCGGCTGACAGCCACTTCTTCGATGACCTCGGTGCCGACTCGATGCTGATGGCCCGTTTCTGCGCACGGGTGCGCAAGCG
>JBJMHG010000360.1:0-2989 GCA_045807485.1 Actinomycetes bacterium | reverse complement strand
CATCGCTCCGTTCCGAGATGATGGAAAAACCTACGGCACGCTGACCTGGATCTGGTCTGTGGTGGTGGACGGCGCACTTTACGTGCGCGCTTACAACGGGACCCAATCCATGTGGTACAGGTCGGCGATTTCTCAGAAAGCCGGACGGATAACTGTAGCCGGAATGAGGAAAGAAGTCTCCTTCGAGCCGGTCGATGGCGCGATCAACCAGAGCATCAATGATGCGTACCGCACGAAATACGGCGGGAGCCAATATCTCGCACCGATGATCGGTCCGCGTGCGTGCGCCGCTACGATCCGGATTAGGCCGATAAGTTGAAGGAGCAAACCATGAAGAAAAGAAAACTCGGGCAGGAGTTCGAAGTCTCCGCCCTTTCGCTGGGCGCAATGGGGTACGGCAAATCGCGCGATATTCCCGACCGGCCAGAGATGATTACCTTACTGCGCAAAGCTGTCGATCTCGGCATGGATTTCTTCGATACCGCCGAGGTCTACGGCCCTTGGACCAATGAGCAAATGGTCGGCGAGGCTTTCGCCGGCATGCGGGACAAGGTCAAGATCGCAACCAAATTCGGATGGGACATCGACCAGGAGACTGGCGAGCATCGCGGCGGCGTGAACAGCAAGCCCGAGCAAATCCGCCGCGCGGTCGAGGGAAGCCTCAAGCGGCTCGGCACCGACTATATCGACCTTTATTATCAGCATCGGGTCGATCCGGACGTACCGATGGAAGAAGTCGCTGGCGTGGTGAAGGACCTGATCGCCGAAGGCAAGGTTCTGCACTTTGGCATGTCGGAGGCTGGTGCCCAGTCGATCCGGCGTGCTCACGCTGTGCAACCTGTAACGGCTCTCCAGAGCGAGTACTCCCTCTGGACCCGCGAGCCGGAAGCCGAAATCCTGCCGACGCTGGAGGAACTCGGCATCGGCCTTGTGCCCTTCAGTCCGCTCGGGAAAGGATTCCTGACCGGTAAGATCGATGCGAGCACCAAGCTTTCCGATATCGATTTCCGCAGCCAGATTCCGCGCTTCTCGGCAGAGGCACGAGAGGCCAATCAAGCGCTTGTCGATCTTATTCGTAAGGTCGGTGAGCGGCACAACGCAACGCCCGCCCAGGTGGCTCTTGCCTGGCTGCTGGCACAGAAGCCATGGATCGTGCCGCTGTTTGGAACGCGCAGGCTTGAGCGCTTCGAAGAAAATATCGGCGCGCTCGATGTTACGCTCAGCCCAGAGGAACTCGCTGAGATCAACACAGCGACCTCTCGGATTGAAGTGAGAGGAGCCCGGTATCTGGAAGCGATGCTGCGGCGATCAGGTCTGTGATGGACGCGCGGCCAATGCCTGTAAATGCCGGCGGCGCTTCTTCCGTCGCTCTGTTGCTCATGCCTGTGATGGCGGCAGTGCTGGTGGTATTTGTGATTACGGGGGCCGCGCTTCCCGCTCTGCCGCTTCACATTCACGACGACCTGGGATTTGGCGCGTTTGTGGTGGGCCTTGTGGCGGGAGCACAATTTGCTGCCGCGCTTGTCTCGCGGCTTTGGGCAGGGTCTTACGCCGACCGCCGTGGCGCAAAACACGCCGTCATTGCTGGCCTGGTAATGTCGGTCCTGGCCGGCCTGCTTTACCTCGTTTCGCTGGGTGCAACGGCAGAGCCCGTTTTATCTGTAGCAATCTTGCTTGCCGGAAGAGCGCTGCTTGGTGGAGCCGAGAGCTTTATCATCACCGGCGCGCAGAGCTGGGGCCTAGCGCTTGCCGGCCCCGGCAATTCAGGCAAAGCCATCGCCTGGATTGGTACCGCTATGTATATCGCCCTGGCCGGCGGCGCGCCAATCGGAAGCATGCTTTACGGCGCGTTCGGCTTCTCGGCCATTGGCCTTACGACGATGGGCGTCCCGCTTTTGGCTCTACTGCTGGTATTGCAGTTGAAGTCTGTCGCGCCGTTTCCTCACGCGCAAGCGAACTATCGAAGAGTCGCGAGAGCCGTTCTTCTTCCGGGTATCGGCATGGCTTTCGCGAGCCTTGGATACGGTGCCATGATTGCTTTTGCAGTGCTGCATTTTACCGAGAGGGGCTGGCAGCCTGCCTGGCTTTCTTTCACGTTATTCGCGCTTGCGCTCATTATTGCCCGACTTTGCCTCGGCGGACTCCCCGATCGCATGGGCGGGGCGCGGTCCGCGATGATCTTTGTAACAGTGCAGAGCGCCGGGCTGGCTCTTGTGTGTCTGGCGCCTTCTGCCCTGTTCGGATTTGCGGGCGCGGCTCTGACCGGTTTTGGCTACTCTTTTGTTTATCCCGGCCTTGGCATTGAGGCTGTGCAGCGCGCGCCAGTGGAAAGCCGCGGCATGGCAATGGGCATTTACACGGCGTTTCTCGACGTTGCGCTTGGGGTTCTCAGCCCGCTGCTCGGATTGCTGGCGGGAGTGGCAGGGCTGTCCTCTGTGTTTGGCCTGAGCGCTTTCCTCGCCTTATGCACCGTTCCCCTCGCCGCGCGCATGGTTGTGAAACCCCATCAAAGGAGACTGTTTTGAGACGTCTGCTTGGAATTTTGTTTCTGCTGCCCTTGATAGGCACAGCCCCCTCTCTGGCACAGACGATGAAGGTGTCGCCAAATGGCGCACGCGCCTCCGTCCCCGGCCCGGCCGAGACATTCACCGGGACCGTAACGGTTACGCCACTCTTCGCGCCAAGCGAATTCAGCAATGCCGGCGGCGGGCTAGTCGAGTTTACCCCAGGAGCCCGTTCGGCATGGCACACGCACCCTGCCGGTCAGACGCTTGTCGTCACCGAAGGTGTCGGCTGGGTGCAGGAGGAAGGTAGCGAGAAGATCGAGATCAAACCGGGGGATGTGATTTGGACCCCACCGGGCGTGAAGCACTGGCATGGCGCAACGGCGAACACCTCCGTCAGCCATATCGCCATCACCATGGTTGTCAACGATGCCAACGTTGTGTGACTCGAAAAGGTCACTGACGAGCAATATGCCCGCTAGGCA
>JBJMHG010000359.1:0-3032 GCA_045807485.1 Actinomycetes bacterium | reverse complement strand
AATGTCCGAATTCCACGGCGGCTTGTCCATGTCATCGACCGGCTCGACCAGCCCGCGGCCGATCAACTTGGCCCATAAGCGATTGACGATCGTCCGCGGCAGCCGCCCGTTGGCCTTACTGGTGACAAGCTGCTCGAACTGCTTCAATCGCTCCGGCTTGTCTGATTTATCATCGAGCGTGCCAAGCTGCGGATAAAGGAATCGCAGCGCGGCCGTCTTACCCGTCGGCTTGTCGCACTGCACCATTTCCATGTGCTCGTCGCTGTAAATCCCCGCAAGGCCATAAGAGTCGGCCAGCGTCCAGTCATTTATAAAACTGTCGTGGCATGAAGCGCACTTGAGATTCACCCCCATGAACACCTGCGAAATGTTCTGGGCCGCCTGCATGGGCGGGAGCATGCTGGCATTGACGGTGCCGCGCCAGAGAATTCCGCGGGCAAAGCCTTCGCTGGCCTTGGTGGGATTTACTAATTCGCCGACGAAGCGATCGTAAGGCTTGTTCTCCACCAGCGCGGTGTAAAGCCAACCGGAAATCTGCCGCCGCCCGCCGTCGATGTAGCCGGTGCCGCGATAATCGTTGCGCAGCATGTCATTCCAGAACGTCAGCCAGTGATCGGCGTAAGCGCGCTTATCGGCCAGAAGCTTGCGGACCAGTTGCTGGCGCTTATCGGTGGCGGGATCGGACATGAACTCATTGAGCTGCTCGGTCGTAGGCAGCAGGCCGATGCAATCGAGATATGCCC
Organism: Actinomycetes bacterium; assembly: GCA_045807485.1. GTDB lineage: Bacteria > Actinomycetota > Actinomycetes > JAHEKZ01 > JAHEKZ01 > JAHEKZ01. Next base: position 2,289 of record JBJMHG010000359.1, on the reverse strand, counting down.
GCCGCGCGAAGATGTGATCCGGCACCACGGGCGGCGGATTGATCTGATGCTCGGCAAAATATTTCGCCAGGATGCGATCAACCGGATGCGCCTGCGATCCGTCGGGAATATTTGCCTGATGCGGAAAAAGATTGGCCGGCTCGGGCTTCTTGAAATTGATCGAGCTGTCCCAGGGCGCGCCCTGATCGATCCAGGCACGAAGCAGCGACACCTGCGCCGCCGTCCACTTGCTCCCCTTCTTCGGCATTACCGAATCGGGATCCAGACCGGCCACCAGTTTAACGACCAGCGACTGATCGGAATGACCCGCAACGGCCGCCGGGCCGGTATCGCCACCTTTGAGGAAACTTTCGCGCGTCTCCAGCGAAAACCCACCTTTATTTTTCCCTTTCGCATGACAATTGATGCAAGCCGCCTCAAATAGTGGCTTGATTTCCTTCGCAAAATCAACCTGATGCGTCGCCGGCGGCGGCAGCGCCTTGGGCGCATCGGCAGCGCCCGACGGAGCGGCACTAAGGAAGCACACCGCAATGGCAATCAATAAACGAGCCATGTTTCGCATTATAAGATACCGCCGCGAGGGCGGGCGTTGCCACTTCTAGTCGATTTCGGCCGGCTGGCGAATCTCGTGAACTTGCTCCACCCGCTCCATCTCCTCTTCTTCCTCCTCATTTTCATCCAGCTCCGACTCGTTGCTGGCCATCGTCGATTCGGCCACGACCGGATCGGCATCCACGCGCAGTGTTTGCGCGAATTCCTTTCCATCGACATTCAGCACGATTCGATAAGACCCCGGCGGAACCGGAGGCAGGCCTGCAAAACGCTGCTGCGGCGCACCACTACCCTCGCCAGAGCTTCGCGAAGCGAACCCTGCATTGGCGGGGCGAGTGGTTGAACGAGCGGAGCGTGTCGTGGGCATCCGATTGGGCTGAGTCGTCGGCGGAGCTGAGCGCGCCACAGGCCGCAAATCCCAGGTGATGCGATTCAAACCCGCCTCCTTCTTTCCGGGCAATTCGCGCAAGGTGTTTCCAGCAATATCGATGATCTTCAGCGAGACCTTTTCGGCTGTCTTTGGCACTGAATAATAAAGCTGCGCTCCAATCGTTGGATTCTGCCCACTAAACCGTCGATTGGTCCGCCCATGTGCAGGCTCCGAGCGCCAGCGCATTGTCGTGCTGGGCTGATAGAGCACGGGCGCCTGTGCGATCTGATCGGGCTTGAGCTGTCGCAGCGCTGAGATATCCAGCACCCACAAACTTCGCCCGTGCGTGGCCGCCACGATCTCGCCGGCCGTGGGATGAATGGCAAATTCATGGACGGCCACCGTCGGCAGATTCGCCCCCAGCTTGTTCCACGATTTGCCGCGATCCAGCGAGCACCAGGCGCCAAATTCCGTGCCCAGGTAGAGCAAATTCGGATTGACGAGGTCTTCGCGCAGGCATCGAGAAGATCCGCTCGGCAGATTCGCCCGAATCGACGTCCACGTCTTGCCGAAATCTTCCGTCAGATACAAATACGGCTGATCATCATCGCAACGATGGCCATCGAAGGCGACGTAAGCCCGCCCTTCGACAAACCGCGACGGCTCAATCGTGGCCACCCATCGCAGCCCTGGCAGGCCGACATTCTTCGCGATATTGCTCCACGTCTTGGCCCCATCGCGCGTGATCCACAGCGCCCCATCATCCGTCCCCACATACAGCAAATCCGGATTCTTCGGCGACTCGCCCAGCGCCGTGGCACTGCCCCATTTGGTCAAGGTGATCTCCGGCGAAATCACCTGCATGTTATTGCCGCGATCCAGCGAGCGGAATACATGATTGCCGGCGCTATAAAGAATCCGCGAATTGTGGCTGGAAAGAATGAACGGCGTATTCCAGTTGAATCGATACGCCGGCGCGCCATCAGCCCGCGGCGGCCGCACCGAAAAGCGCTCCCCAGTGCGAATATTCCGCCGCTGAATCGCGCCGTTCTGCGACTCTGAATAGATCACCTCCGCATCATTCCAATCCACGCGGCAAACAAATCCATCGCCGCCGCCCACCGAAATCCAGTTCTCATTGATCGGCCCGCTGCCATCCAGCGACATGCTCGGCCCGCACCACGAGCCGTTGTCCTGGAGACCGCCGGCCAGGTAATACGGCTGCTGCGGACAGATCGTCACGGAATAAAACTGCCCAATGGCGACGGTATTCAGATGATCCCAATTGGCCGTGCGATCGTAGCTGGCATAAAAGCCGCCATCGCAGCCGACCAGCATGTGCCGCCCATCCCGCGCATCGATCCACA
>JBJMHG010000358.1:0-2866 GCA_045807485.1 Actinomycetes bacterium | reverse complement strand
AGTGAGCAAAGACTCTACCTCGCGGCGCATGCCTTCGTCACCGTAGCAAGATTTATCAAGAAATGCGGCTCGGTCCCGGGGTGCACGTTCGACGGCCGACTGGAAAAGATCGTTGACCTGTTTCCAGCGATCAGGCTTCATCAACTTTCGTCCTCGCTCAGTTCGCGGTGGAGCCAGGCCTTGGCCATGGTCCATTCGCGTTCCACCGTCCGCTGAGAGAGTTTTAAAAATTCAGACGTCTCTTTGATCGACAAACCACCGAAGTAGCGCAGCTCAACAATCTGGCTTTTGCGCGGATCCTGCGCGGCCAGCCTCTCCAACGCTTCATCGAGGGCGAGTAACTCCTCCGATCGCGTTTCTGTTACTAACGCAGCTTCATCCAGGGTGACTTTTAGCGCGCCGCCGCCACGCTTGAGTGAGTGACGTTCACGCGCATGATCAACCATGATGCGCCGCATCAACTGCGCAGCTGCGGCGATAAAGTGGCTGCGGCCTTGCCAGACCGGCTTCGTATCATCGACCAGCCGCAGGTAAGCTTCGTTAAGAATTGCGGTGGTTTGCAGGGTATGCCCGGGGCGCTCCCGGCTCATGTAATGATGGGCGAGCCGATGCAATTCGGGTTGCACCAGCGGGACTAATTTCTCCAGTGCTCCGTCGTCTCCGCCGCTCCAGTCGCCGAGCAGTTGGGTGACCTCTTGTCGCGTGGATGAGGGCGTCGTCATAGAGGCTGCTCGACGCCGCACAGCCTATCACGATCAAGCGATTATTACAGCCCGGCTGGGGCACGATCGAAAAAAAGTGCGCAGTCATGGCGGGTTTCAGGCGGGGTTTTCGCTTTAGCACATGAACCGGCACAACAACAGACACGCCGGAAACCCCAAAACCAATAAACATTTTCAAATGAGAAACGGAGGTTCGATGAAAAGTATAATGCAATGGCTTACAAAACCGCCGGTTGATGGCCCGAGATCGGTGCTCTTACTCCGCCTGATGGTTGGCGGCGTGTTCTTCTGGGAGGGAGTGCTTAAATTCGTCTATGTAAATCAAGGACTTGGACGATTCACCAAACTGGCGTTGCCCTTTCCGGCATTTACGGCCGACTTCGTGGGTTGCCTTGAAATCGTGGGCGGACTGCTTTTCCTCTCAGGACTGCTTACGCGACTAATCGCCATTCCTTTTATAATCGAAATGATTGTCGCGATGCTTTCAACAAAGATCTCGCTCTACTTGGGAACGTCACCCCTTCCACTGCCGGCGGCGCCACCTCAGATCGGATTCTGGGCCGTTTTACACGAGATTCGTTCCGAATATGCGCAGATCATGGTCGCTCTTTACCTGCTGATCAATGGACCCGGAAAATGGTCGATCGACACCCTTCTGGACAAGCTGCGAACGTCAAAAACGCAGTGATTCATTGCGGAAGCTGTTGTCATCGATTGCGGCCAAGCATATGATCGCTGATTCGAGTTCGACAAACGCAGTCAGCTTTTCATCGGTCCGCGCAACGAAACGCTTTCCGTCATCGCGGTACGTGTCTGCAGCAAGATCGTACGCCCGCGATAATCCACGGTTGCGACGCAGCCCCAACTCTAATCGTTTTGCTGAGATTGTTTGCGATGATATTCCCAATACTTCATCCTATGTCGAGCATGGCTCCTTGCGGTAGAACAGCTTAGCTATCGTTTTTTCATGCGCCGCCGCCACGCTTGGGTGACTGGCGTTCACGAACGTGGTCAACCATGATGCGTCGCATCAACTGCGCGGTGCCGCGATAATTCCGACCGGCCTTGCCAGACCGGCTTCGTATCATCGACCAGCCGCAGGTAGGCTTCGTTGAGAATGGCAGCGGTCTGCAGGGTGTGTCCGGCGCGCTCCCGGCTCATGTAATGATGGGCGAGCCGATGCAATTCGGGTTGCACCAGCGGAAACAATTTGTCCAGCGCGTGGTCGTCTCCGTTGCTCCACTCCCCGAGCAGTTGCGTGACCTCTTGTCGCGTAAATGGAGGTGTCGTCATCAAGGCTGCCCGACGACGACAAGTCTAACACGCCCGGGACATTTTCACAGTACCGCCGGAGCGATAAAAAACTGCGCTGTCGTGGCGGGTTTCAGCCGGCCTTTCCGCTTTAGCACATGAACCGGCACAAAAAACAGACCCGCCGGAAAACCAAAACAGAAACCAAACTTTACAGAAACAAGAGCCATGAAAACACTAATCACTTCTCAGAATTCACTTCTGACCATTCTCCGTTCGCGGATCACTCTCATTCTCGTCGCCCTTATCTTTGGTGCTTTTGTTCCCGCCCAAATGACGCAGGCGGTAGGTCCGCCGCCTGATGGAGGCTACGCCGGTGGCAACACGGCAGAAGGACAAGCCGCGCTTTTTAGCCTTACTAGCGGAACGTTCAACACCGCGGCCGGTTTCCTTTCGCTTAGAACGCTGACAGAAGGCAACTTCAATACAGGTATGGGCGCAGGCACGCTCTTCGCCAACACCGCAGACCAAAATACCGCCACGGGCGCTGCGGCACTTTTGAATAATACCATCGGCAGCGATAACACGGCCAATGGAGCATTCGCTCTGCTGAGAAACACCGAAGGTACCCAGAACACAGCCAACGGTTTCCAGGCCCTCAGTAACAACACAACAGGCAATGGCAATGTAGCAATCGGAGTTACCGCTCTTTTGAACAACACTACTGGAAGCGGCAACGTAGCTATTGGATTGAGTGCGCTTTCTTCGAGCACCGGCGCTGGAAGCGATACCACTGACGGTGCTAATGTAGCGATCGGCCCTGGGGCGCTGCAAAACACTAACGGCTCCGGCACCAACAATGGTGGCGGAAACAACGCCGTCGGTCAGGACAC
>JBJMHG010000357.1:0-3011 GCA_045807485.1 Actinomycetes bacterium | reverse complement strand
GCCATGGAGGAACAGCCGTGGCCCGCCGCGGCTTGTTGCGGCGCGATCCTTTTGCTAGCCCATGGTTCGTCGGGCGGCGAGTGAGCTGATGGTTCGGGTGGCAGTCTGCGTTTGCACCTGCGACCGCGCCGAGTTGTTGGCGCGGCTGCTGGCTGTCCTCGCACGCGTCGAGCTCAACGACCTGCCGCCCGAGAACGTGCTGGTGGTGGTCGTCGACAACCGGCCCGACGGTACTGCCCGGGCGGTGTGCGACCGTCTCGCCCCAGGACTGCCGGTGCCGCTCCGGTTTGTCGAGGAACCCAGGCCCGGCATCTCGTTCGCCCGCAACCGCGCCGTGGCCGCGGCTCGCGCCTGGGGTGCCGACCTCGTCGCCTTCGTGGACGACGACGACGTCCCCGCGAGCGATTGGCTCCGGCAGCTGGTGCAGCGCCAGCGCGAGACGGGAGCCGACCTGGTGTTCGGCCTCTACCGGCTGCCGCAGGATCTGCCGCTCCCGGGCTGGCTCCGCAACAGCCGCTACTTCCGCCCGCCGAACCCGGAGGACCTCGACCGGTACGGCCTGCCGGGCTGGGCAGGCACCTACAACGTGCTGATCTCCCGCAGCGTGCTGGAGCAGCTCACGATCGGCGATGGACCGTTCCGGGCCGAGTTCGCCAGCAGCGGCGGCGAGGACATGGATCTGTTCATCCGGGCCAGGACCGCGGGATTTACCTACGCCGTGGCCGCCTCGTCGGTCGTGCTCCGCGCCTGGGAGCCCGAGCGCATGACGGTCGGCGGCATCCTGCGACGCGGGTTCCAGCGCGCGGGGTCGCGCGTGATGCTCGCCAGGGCCCATCTGCCCCGCGAGCAGGTGCGCCGCCTGGCCTGGGGCAGCTGGGGGAAGCTGGGCAAGGCTCTGCTGTTGCTGCCGCTAGTGTGGAACCGGTCCCGGCTCGTCCGCAGCCTGCTCGGCGTCACGGCGGCGCTGGGCGAGCTCTACGCCTGGAGCGGCCTGCGCTACGACTTCTACCTGCGACGCCGCGGATGAGCACACCGGAAGGCGTCGACGGGCGAGCGCCGCCGGGTGCCGCTGCCCCGCGTCCGCTGCCGGTGCGCTGGCTGAAGCGGGTGCGCAAATGGGTCGGCGCTATTCGCCAGGTTCTGCGGCTGGCGCCCCGGCGCCATCGGGCGCTGGTCGTTGTCGGCTCCTTCCTCGCCAGCGTTCTCGACCTGATCGGCCTGACGATGATGGTGCCGCTGATCATCGCCGCGACCAACGTGCAGGAATCGACCAAGGGCATCGTGGTGGCGCTCGGCAAGGTCCTGGGTGCCGTGGGTCTGCAGTTCTCGCCGCTGCCGATCCTGACGATCATCATCGTCGGCCTCGCCCTCAAGGGCATCGTCGGCGTGCTCGTCACACGCTACGTCGCGCAAGTGGTGAGCAAGGTGACGCGCGACATGCGCATCCGCCTGATCCGGGGCCTGCTGGGCGCCCGCTGGAGCTACTTCCTGAAGCAGCCCGTGGGCCGCCTCGCCTTCGCGATCGGACCGGAGGCCGACGCCGCCGGCCAATGCTTCGAGGTACTCGCTGGCCTGCTCGCGTCGTTGCTGCAGGTGCTGATGTTCATCACCATCCTGGGCCTGCTTTCCTGGCAATTACTGATCATCGCCATCGTCGCCAGCGTCGTTACCGGCATGTGGTTCGGGGGGCTCGTCCGCCGCGGCCGGGATCTCGCCAAGGAGCGCCGGCACGAGACGCGCCAGCGGGCGGCCAAGTTCACCGACGCCCTGATCGGCATCAAGCCGATCCGCGCCATGGGCCGTGCGGATCAGTTCTCGGTGATCTTCGAGAAAGAGGCGCGCGACATCGCCAGGCAGTCCAGGCAAGGCATCCTCAGCCCGGAATACTCGGCCGATCTGCAGGAGCCGATCATCGGCGTCGTGCTGGCGGTGGGCTTCTACCTCGCCGTCACCCAACTGCAGCTCGAGGTTCACGACCTGCTGATCCTGTCGATCCTGATGATCCGCACGATCGCCGCCCTATTGCCGATGCAGCGGATGGCGCAGCGCTTCATCCAGTCCTACGACCAGTACCGGTCGCTAACCCGACTCCTGCAGATCAGTGAGCAGGCCAAGGAGACGTCGAGCGGCACGCTGAAGCCGACACTCGAGCACGGCATCGCTCTCGATCACGTCTCGTTCGCCTACGCCGAGCGCCCGATCCTGGCCGATCTCGACCTGACGGTGGCGAAGGGGCGCATCACCGCGCTGGTGGGTCCGTCGGGCGTCGGCAAGTCGACCCTGGTCGACCTGGTGGTCGGCCTCTACGAGCCCTCGGCCGGTGCCATCCGCGTCGACGGCGTCGACCTGCGCGCCATCGACCTGGGCCGCTGGCGCCAGTCGATCGGCTACGTGCCGCAGGAGGTCCTGCTGTTCCACGACACCGTGCGCAGCAACGTGACCCTGTACGAAGAAGGCATCACCGACGCCGCGGTGCTGCGGGCCTTGGACGCCGCCGGCGCCGGCAGGTTCGTGGCCGAGCTGCCGCTGGGGCTCGACACGGTGGTAGGCGAGCGCGGCAACCGATTGTCGGGCGGCCAGCGTCAGCGGATCTCGATCGCCCGGGCCCTGCTGCACCAGCCACGCCTGCTGATCCTGGACGAGGCCACCACGGGGCTCGACCGCGACACCGAGTGGTCCATCTGCGCCCATGTCCGCCAGCTGTGCGAGGACACGGGGCTGACCACGCTGGCGGTCTCGCACCAGCCGGCTTGGCAGCAGGCGGCCCATCAGGTCTACCGGATCGAAGAGGGGCGCGCGGTTCCCATCGCCTCGCTCGGTCAGGGCGCCCCTTACCTGGCCGATTCCTCGGCGGCTTGACGGCGGCCGTCGTCCAGCGTGGCGCTGCCGTACAGGTGCCAAAGGAACACGGCGGCCGCCCCGCGGTAGGGCCGCCAATTCTGGGCCATCTCGCGCGCGAGCTTGCCGCTCGGTCGCGCCTCAAGGCCGCGGAGCCGCTGCAGGGCGATCTG
>JBJMHG010000356.1:0-2602 GCA_045807485.1 Actinomycetes bacterium | reverse complement strand
GAGTCGTACCTCGCTGACCTGGTACGCCTGGCCGGCGAAGGGCTCCACCGCATCTACGGCTGCTGCCTGAACTACCCGGCTGACGGACCGTTCGACCGTACGCGGTTAGCCGCGTACCTGCGGGACCGGGTGGTCCGGCCCAATGCCTACTATGTCGGCAACGCCGGGTTGAGCGCCGAGCGTATCCGGCGCGAGGCGGCCCTGCGGGAGCGTCTCGAACAGGAGCTCGATTCGCTCGAGCGGGCCGGCAAGCTCGGCCGGCCCCCCCACGAGATCCGCCGCCAACTGCAGGACGCCGTGTCGTGCGACTCCCGGTTTGAGTGGGCGCGCTCGGCCGAGCCCTCGTTGTCGTTGCTGGAGCGGGTGCTACCGTATCTCCCGATCGCGGGGCTCGTCGTGGGCGGGGTGCTACTGCTGCCGGTACTCCTGCCGGCAGGGCTCGGGACCTTGCTACTCCTGGATCAGCGTGAGCGGTCTGACCCCGAAGGGTCCGGGCCGGTGGCGGACCACCATCTCGAGCAGCTGCTGGCCCAGGAAGATCAACCCGGCGTCCTCCAGAATCACATGGCGAAACTCGCTCAGGTGAAACCGGGGCGGTTTCGCCGCGGGCTACTCTCCCTGGTGCTCTGGTTGGCAAACCGGGTCGCGCGAGTGTCCACGGATGGAACGCTCAGCGGCATTCCCACCATCCACTTCGCGCACTGGTCGATGATCGACGGCGGCCAGCGGCTCCTGTTCCTGAGCAACTACGACGGGAGCTGGGGCAGCTACCTCGATGATTTCATCGACAAAGCGAGTGATGGGCTGACCCTCATCTGGAGCAACACCGTGGGCTTTCCCCGGAGCCACTACCGCCCGGCCTGGCGATTCCCCCCCGTCGTCATCACTGGGGGAACCAGCGATGGGCCGCGTTTCAAGGCGAACAGCCGCGCTCACATGGTTCCGACCAACGTCCGGCATACCCTCTACCCAGACCTGACGGTCCAGCAGATCAACCGCAACCGCGACCTGCGCAATGGCCTGTTCGCCAAGCTGGACCCGGCGGGTGAGCGCAAGTGGCTGCGGTATCTGTAGCGGAGCGGGGAGATCGTGCAGTGGAACGACTGGACAGCGATGACATCCAGTACCTCCTTCTGAGTGCGTATAGCCGCCTATCGTGCGCGAGCTATGTGATGCTGCGGGTGGACGACCCCACTCTCGCCCGTGCTTGGCTCGGCGAGCTGGCCGACCAGGTGACCACGGCAGGCCGTAGTCGAGCAGACGTCCGGCTCAACGTCGCCCTGACCGCCACCGGGCTGCGACGACTGGGGCTCGGTGACAAGGAGCTAGCCGTCTTCCCCCACGCCTTCCGGACAGGGATGGCGAGTCCACGACGCGCCCGAATCCTGGGGGACGTGGGCCCCAGCGCCCCGGACCAGTGGGCGTGGGGGGGCCCCGACAACCCTGTGGACATCCTGCTGCTGCTGTTTGCGCGGGAGGAGCCGACGCTCCGGAGCGAAGTCGCCGAGCAACGAACCCGGGCAGGTGCCGGTGGACTGGTGGCGGTGATACCGCCACTGGACGCGGGGCGCCAGCCGGACACACGCGAGCACTTCGGCTTCAACGACGGGATCGGACAGCCGGTGATCCGGGGGGCGGAGAACGCTGAGCGGCAGCTCCAGCGGACCCAGCATGCTACCGAACTGGCGCCCGGTGAGTTCATCCTTGGCTACGTGGACACGTACGGGAAGCCGGCGCCCAGTCCGCTGTTGGATCCGTCCCGCGACCCGTCGGGGATCCTCCCTCGCGGTGCCGATCCCACGACCGGGCAACGGAAGGCTGACCTGGGCCGCAATGGGAGCTACCTGGTGTTCCGCCAGTTGGAGCAGCAGGTAGCGAGCTTCTGGCAATATCTTGAAGCGACGACGCGGCAGCCCGACGGGGAGAGCGACCCCGCAGCGATGACGAGGCTCGCTACAAAGATGATTGGCCGCTGGCCGAGCGGCGCCCCCCTGGTCAAGTATCCGGATGCCGACCCCCATGCCGGGACCGACCGCCTCAACAACGAGAACGACTTCGGGTATTCCCAGCCGGACTCGGCAGGGTTGGCCTGCCCGATTGGCGCGCACATCCGCCGCGCCAACCCGCGCGACTCTCTAGGACCCACTCCTAAGGCGGCGCTCGTCTCGGCTAACCGGCACCGACTGCTCCGCCGGGGGCGCTCCTACGGGGAGCGGCTGGCCGACCCTCTGGTGGACGATGGGAAAAAGCGAGGGCTGTACTTCATCTGCTTTAACGGCGACCTCGAGCGACAGTTCGAGTTCGTCCAGCAAACCTGGCTAGGTAGTCCGGTCTTCGGGGGGCTATACGGCGAGACAGACGCGATCATCGGGACGCAACCGCTAGGGGGTGGCACGATGACGATCCCCCACGAACCAGTGCGGCAGCGGGTGCATGGGCTCAGCCGGTTCGTGACGGTTAGGGGCGGCGCCTACTTCTTCCTGCCGGGGCTTCGGGCGCTGAAGTACCTCGCAGCGTTCTAACACCGTAGGGAGGCGGGGAGGTTTCTCGCGTACGGTGGAAAGTATGTAAGCGTTCACCGTAATCGTTCAGCCTCCGTGTG
>JBJMHG010000355.1:0-3123 GCA_045807485.1 Actinomycetes bacterium | reverse complement strand
TCGCCACGCCGATCCGATCACCGAAGCGCGCCCCGCTTCGTCGGTGGTCGCCAATGACTAGCTAGCTGATTACACGTCCCTGGTCCTCCGCCGTTCCCTCGTCCTGGCCGCTGTGCTCGTCGTGTTGGCTGCGTCAAGGGCGGACGCCATCCCGCCGCGGCGAGGTGCCCGTTGCAGGGTCCTCATCTGAAACCCCGCGCTCACCCGCTCGGCTTGTGTCGAGCACGGCTCGGCACGTTGGCCAGTCCAAACGAAACAGCCTGGTAGGTGGCTAGGGCTCGCTCGCCGCTTCCGTACCCTCTAGGGCATGTTTCGCCTGCTTCGGGAACCCTTTGGAGCTCCCATCGAGGACAGCGATGACTCCGGCGCGGCATCGTCCGACGACGCTGACCGGTGACGTAGGGAGGGTCAGTGGGCCAGGAAGTCCGTCACTAGTTGATTGAACTCGTCTGGGCGTTCCAGCGGCACTAGGTGTGATGAGCCGTCGCCTGTCACGATCTTGAGCAGGGCCCCGGGGATCCCGCGGGCCACTTCGTGCGCGACCCAGGGTGGTGTTAGGAGGTCCTGTTCACCGACGATTATCAGGGTGGGCGCTTTAATGCCGTCGAGCCGATCGAGGGCGTCGAACTGCAGGTAGGCCTGAGCCTGGCGATCGTAGGCCTCCGCCTCGACGGGGTTCGGATTGCTCGCCAGCAATGCGATGGTGTCCCGCACCGCGGCGTGGTTGCGAAGGAATGCTGTGGAGAACAGCCAGGTGAACTGCTGACCGCCGAACACCTCTCCGCTGGGGTCGTGGGCCTTGACCCAGTTCCAAATGGAGATCGGGTCGACAGCGCTACGAGCGGGCGCCACACCGGGGCCTGCCAGCACCAGCCGATCCAGACGATCGGCATGCCGCAGCGCGAACTCCATCCCGATCATGCTTCCCATCGACAAGCCCAGCAGGTGGGTGCGGTGGATATCGAGCGCGTCGAGCAGACCGGCCACATCGTCGGCCATGTCGGCGATGGTGTAGGGGTGATCGGCTCGGGAGCTGCGGCCGGCGTCACGGTTATCGATGAGGACGACACGGAACCGCGTGCAAAGGACGGGGACTTGTTGCAGCGTCCACAGCGACGAGTCGTATCCGATTCCCATCACCAGGACGAGTGGTGGGCCGTCTCCGTGAACCTCATAGAACAGCTCCTGCCCGTTCGTGCGGACGGTTCCCGATCGCGGGAGGTGCTTGATGTTCGCGGATATCGGTTCCTGCCTCGATGCGGCGGTTGCGCTCCCCACGATTCCTCTTTGTTGTTTCTGGCCGGGTGTGAAAACGTCCTCGATGGGCTTCACGTTGATGAGGGGCATGCGATGACCTCCTTGGCCGTCGGCGGGGTACTCCCGCCTTATTGGAGCGGGGACTGGTGGTCCCTGCCCTAGGTGCGTGAGTAAGACTGTTACGGCGGTAACCTTCGCGGTTACGTTCGGCGTCGGATGACCTTGGACTCCGATCGACCAGCGATTCGGAAGGGCACGCGATGGGCGATGCCGTTGGTCTTGGTCTCGTCGAGCGCGCGCGTGACGCGGCGGCCCGGGAAGACTGGCAGCAGGCTTACGACCTGGTCACGGAGGCTGACCAGGAAGGGCGGCTGGCCGCGATTGATCGAGCGTTGCTCGGTGAGGTCGCCTACGCGGCCGGCCATCTCGATGTGGCCATCGAGGCGTGGGAGCGTGCCTATGCCGGGTACCTGGAGGCCGGTGATCAGGTCGGGGCCGCAGGTGCGGGCGTTCGCGTCGCAATGCACCTGCTCTTTGACACTGCCCTGATGGCACCGGTGCGCGGCTGGTTGGCACGAGCGGAGCAGCTTCTTGAAGGTCGGGGCGAGACGCCCGCGCACTCCTGGCTGGCGGTCGTCCGCACCTACGAGCGCATGCTGACCGGTGATCTGGCCGCCGCTTGGCACTGGGTCCGGCATGCCATCGAGGTGGGTTCGAAGTGCGACCCGGCTGCATGCGCCATCGCACGGGTCGCGGAGGCACGGCTGCTCATCCTGCACGGCGATGTTCAGCAGGGTCTGGCGCTGCTCAACCAGGCCGGGGTGGCCACCGTCTCCGGGGACCTGGATCCGCTGTCGACAGGGATCGTCTACTGCGAGCTGGTCTGCGCGCTGCAGGGCCTCGCCCAGTATGACGTGGCCGAAGAGTGGACCGAGGCGATGGAGCGGTGGTGCGAGACGAACGCCATCGGCAGCCTGCACGGGCGCTGCCGGGTGCACCGCGCCGAGATCCTCCGGCTGCGCGGCTCGTGCACCGAGGCGGAGACCCAGGCGCTGCTGGCGGTCGAGGAACTGCGCCCCTACCTCCGCCGGGAGCTCGGGTGGCCGCTGAACGAGCTCAGCCGGATCCGCCTGCACAAGGGGGACGTCGCAGGGGCGGAGGACGCCGCGTTGGCCGCGCACCGAGCCGGATGGGACCCGCAGCCGGTCCTCGCGCTCGTGCGCCTCGCGCAGGGGGACGCGGAAACCGCGGCCGCGGCCGTGCGGGAGGCGCTCGAGCGTCCGCTGGGTGTGCCCTCGAAGGAGCGGCCGCCGAACTCCGACCTGCAGCGCGCACCAGTGCTCGCCGCGCAGCTCGAGATCGAGATCGCGACCGGAGACCTGGACCGCGCCCGGGCGGCCGCCGACGCGCTGGACCTCGTCGCCGGCCGGTTCGCGACCACGGCGCTCGTCGCCGCTGCTGCGCACGCCCGCGGGCGGGTGCGCCTTGCCGACGGCGATCCCGCTGGCGCGGAGGAGTCCCTGTCCGAGGCGGTGCGGCTCTGGAACGAGGTCGGAGCACCCTACGAGGCGGCGCGCGCCCGCATGGACCTCGCTGACGCGCATGCGGCCGGCGGCAGCGAGCAATGGGCCGGTCTGGAGCGCCGGGCTGCGCGCGCGATCCTCGACGGCCTGCGTGCCAGTCCGACGTCGTCCCCTGCCGAAGCGGCCCACCCACCCGTCACCGGCGCCGGGACGTTCCGCCGCGAGGGCGACTTCTGGACCGTCGTCTTCGCCGGGCGGACCGTCCGCGTCCGCGACCTCCAGGGCATGCGGTACCTCGCGCGCCTGCTCGCCGAGCCGGGCCGGGAGCACCACGTGCTCGATC
>JBJMHG010000354.1:0-3087 GCA_045807485.1 Actinomycetes bacterium | reverse complement strand
AGGACGTCACCGTGCCGATCGAGCCGCGGTTCGGCGTGAGCGCGTTGTACGCGCCTCGTCGTGCGCTGCTCGACCGGACCCTGGTCGACGCTGCGGTCGAGAGCGGAGCAGACGTCAGATACGGTGTCCGTGTCGACGACGTGATCATCGATGATCGCGGGCGTGTGCGCGGCATCACGGCGGTGGCCGGTGGCATACGGCACCGCATCGACGCCGACGTCGTAATCGGGGCTGACGGCCTGTACTCGACGATTGCGCAACACGTTGGTGCAGCCCGCGTGGTCGAGGGCCGGCATGCGGCGGGCGTCCTCTACAGCTACTGGCAGGACTTACCGGTCGACGGCTATTACTGGCGGTTCCAGGCGGGTGCGAGCATCGGCGCCATTCCGACGAACGACGGTGCCACATGTGTGTTCGCGTCGGTGCCAGCGGTGCGCTTTCGCACCGCGATTCACGCCGACACCGCGTCGACATACCGCCGGCTGCTTCGCGAGGTATCGACGACGTTCGACGCGCGGCTCGACGAGGCGCGCAGGGTAGAGCCTGTTCGTGGATTCGGCGGGCATCTCGGTTTCATCAGGCGCGCCGCCGGTCCAGGATGGGCGCTCGTCGGCGACGCCGGGTACTTCAAGGATCCGCTCACTGCCCACGGCATCACCGATGCATTGCGCGATGCGGAATTGCTTGCGCGCGCCGTTGTCCGGGGGACAGCCGGCGCTTTTGCGGACTACGAGAGGACGCGGGACGATCTCTCGCGGCGGCTGTTCGAAATAACGGACGACATCGCGTCGTTTGCCTGGACCGACGATGAAGTGCAATCGCTGCATCGTGCATTCAGCGGCGAAATGTCGCGCGAGGTCCGCGCCCTTGCCGCTCTGGAGCCGTTCGCATGCCTGGCGTCGTCGGCCCGCGTGCCTCACGTCGCCTGACCTTCATTGCCGGGCAGGTCCGGACATTCGCGGACGTTCTCCGGACAACACGTCCCGGAGCGCCTCTCGAGACAGAGGCTTGATCAGATGGTAATCAAATCCGGCTTCGCGAGAGCGCTCCCGATCATCGGATGAGCCATAGCCGGTGAGCGCGATCAACAAAACGTCGCGGCCATTTGTCTCTGCGCGAAAGCGACGGACCAATTCGTAGCCATCGAGAGCGGGCAGTCCGAGATCGATGAAGGCGACGTCAGGCTGCGCGGACTTCAGCATCTCGAGGCCGCGCATTCCATCTTCGGCCTCGAGGACGTCGTGCCCGGCCAATTCGAGCGCCAACCGATACATGTTGCGAGACTCTGCATTGTCCTCGACGATGAGCACGCGCCGCTTCACCGCTTCGGTGGCCGGTGTGTGGATCGGAGTTGCTTGCTCCGGTGCACAGCTGCTCGGGAACCTGACCGTAAATACGCTGCCGCAGCCCGGACCGTCGCTCACCGCCTCGACGCTGGCTCCGTGCAATTCCACGAGCCGGCGCACGAGGGTCAGCCCGATCCCGAGTCCTCCCCGTGCCCGGTCGAGCGTCTGCTGGCCTTGCACGAACAGGTCGAAAATGTGCGGCAGGAGATCAGGGCTGATACCGGCGCCATCGTCCTCAACCCGAAGAACAGCCTCCTGACCTTCGGTCGTGACGCTGACGCGGATCAACCCTCCCGGTTGGGTGTACTTGACGGCGTTTGCGAGCAGATTGCTGATGATCTGTTCAACCCGGGTCGGATCCGCATCAATCCAGACAGGCTGAGTGGAGGTCTCCAGCTGGTTGCCGAGTCGGCGTTCGGCGACGATTGCGGCGACGCTGTGCCGTACCAGATCAGCCAGGTCCACGGGTTGTCTGGCGAGAACGATTTTGCCTGTCGCCAGACGACCGACATCGAGAAGATCGTCGATGAGGCGGGCCAGATGCTGAACCTGTCGGAGGATGACCCCGCGAGCACGGATTGCCGGTCCCTCCTGATGCGCGCCGAGGAGATCGAGCACCTGCACCGCGCCGCCGATTGCGCCGAGCGGATTGCGGAGCTCGTGCGCGAGCATCGCCATGAACTCGTCCTTCGCGCGGTTCTCGTGACGCGCGCGATCGCGCTCGGCCTCGGCATCCACCAGGTCGGTGAGATCCGTCACAATCAGGCTGCGGCGCTCGATGCCCTCTGAAACAGTGACCGTCAACGAGAGATAGACGTCCAGCGAGCGGCCATCGTGCGCAATCAGACGGCCGCGATGAGCACCGCCACGGCCGCCGACGTGCGCCGCCAGGGCTTCGCGGTCCGCCTCGCCAACGAATCGCTCGATGGAACGGCCGATGACTCTCTCCAGAGGCAATCCGATCAGGTCCGCGAACCGGCGATTGCAATACAGAATGTCGCCGTGCCTCGTGAGAATCGCTGCGCCTTCACGCATCTGCTCGACGAGCATGCGGTACGGCTGCTCCGCGCTCTGGAGCGTGTACACCTGGTCTCCGGAGTCGCCGTGGACGATCACCGCGTCGACTTCGCCGGCACGGATCGCCCGAAGCGTCTCATTCGCTTCGGCGAGCTGTTCGCGCAGCGTGTCGATCTGGGCCTGTACTGGCAATTCGTCTGACATGGCGCGGTCCGCTGGTGTGCGCATCGTCATTTTCGGCGAAGATCGAGGCCGACGAGGACCCGCTCCTGGTCTGACATGTCGCCGATGAGCCGGCGCAAAGGTGGTGGCAGCATCTTGATCAACGTCGGTGCTGCGATGATCTGCTCCCGTTTGGCGAGCGCGGGCTGCTGGTACACGTCGATCACTTCCAGCTCGTACCGGCCGTGGAGATGTTCCTCACAGATGGCCCGGACGTTCTGGATGGCGCGCTCCGACCGGGGCGTCATGCCCGTGACGTAGAGACGCAGGATGTGGCGTTCGTCCGTTTCAGGCGAGGCGGTTTCCCCCATGTCGGGTGGCCTCATCGTGACCTCGGCGCCGCCGGACGGAGATCCAGGCCGACCAGCACGCGTTCGCTGTTCGACAGATCGCCGATGATCTTCTTCATCGGCTCGGGCAGGCGCCGCACCAGCGTTGGAGTGGCCAGGATCTGGTCGCCTTGCCCCAGCTGCGGATTCTCCATCAGATCGATGATTTCGAT
>JBJMHG010000353.1:0-3428 GCA_045807485.1 Actinomycetes bacterium | reverse complement strand
TCTCAAAGTAACATCAAATCCGCCGACATCATCGAACACTGAGCGCCGATACATCACAGTCGCATGCATGCCAATATAGTTGCGGCGCAACAGCTTGAGGTAGTGATCTCCCTCGACCACTGTGTCGCTCCTCTGGCTAAGCAGTGCTCCGTCCTCCGCGATGGGTCTGGATGTACCGGACACAAAGGCGCACTCGGGGTGAGCCTCAAAGCACCTTAGACCCGCCTCAAGTGCTCCAGGCAGCAGCTTGTCATCCGCATCCAAAAACACCACATACTCCCCTTTGGCTTCCCTCAAGCCCCTGTTGCGTGCCCCGGAGAGGCCTCGGTTCTCCTGCCTCACTATGCGCACCCTCTCGTAGCGTGAGGCTACCTCCGAAGTCTCGTCTGTGGAGCCGTCGTCCACTACGATAATCTCGAAATTGCGGTAGCTCTGGCTTAAGACACTCCCTATGGCTTGACCCAGGTAATGAGCATGGTTGTAACTAGGAATAATAACCGAGACAAGCGCCACCTCTGAAATGAAATGAGCAGCTGTGGCTTTTTCAATTGAGGTATTTTGGCTGGCTTGTGATAGCATTTTCGGCAGCTTGTAATCAATTATCTTTGTATTTGCTCCCTTTATGCCACTGGTAACCCAAATGTCTGCAGATACGCCTCATTTTCCAGATCCTCCTGACTCGTTCCGAAATACAAAAATACGCTCATCACCCCCTCTTGTGCGCCAGGTAGCTTTCTCTGAAGACAAGAAACCAGCCTTCTTAAAAATATCTTCCAGCTCTTTCTCACTGTATGTATTGACCCAGCCTGTTCTTAGGCGCGAGAAACGTTCCTGGGCGCGTTGAAATGTTCTCGGCCGTGAACGAGCACATTCATAAGAGACAATACAGACAGAAGTAAATCGCGAGAGCCAGGATAAAACAGAACTCAAATCAGAGACGTATTCTAAGACCCCCCCAAAGACAGCCAGATCGACATTCCAGGGAGTTAAATCCGGTAGCGGCCGGGCATTCAGATCACAAATAATCGTTTTAGGGCCGCGGTCAACCAAATCCGAGGGAAAGTAGGTACAACTTGAGTCTAGATATGCCTCCAGTTTTCGTCGCCCTGCCCCGAACTCGATGATACGCGATCCCTGGGGAATGAGGCTGGCGATCAGTTTTGTTCGCTCTTCCCATTCAGCCTCAAAATTACCAAGATCTTTCCACCGTTGAATATCAGGGGTGCCAAGGAATTTAGAACGGAGAGTTTTCACAGTTAAACTTAAACTGCCGTATTCAAAGCTCGAACCCTCCGACTCCTGAAGACGACGCTGCAGCTCTCGCTTTCTCGCCTCAAGCCGCCTTGCGCGCTTACGGAGCTGCCTTGTCTGTTGGGTGCGCTCCTTGAGCTGGCGCCGCTCCTGTCGAAGCTCCTTCCTCAACGCCTTGAGGCTCCGGTCCCTCTCGCGCAGGTCCGCCTCACGAGCCTCAAGCCGCCGCTCTAGCAGCGGCCTGTCATTGACCACCAGGGCAAGTCCCCTCGGGTAGTATTTCGCCAGAAGGTACGCTCCCCTTAGCGCCTCCTTCCACTCCCTCTCTCCTACCTGCTCGCGTATCCGCTCCACCAGAGGATCGCCCCAAAACCTTCGCACGGCTTCCAGGCCAGTTCTCCAAGCGGCCTCGCGGCGCCTGTCTCCCTTTATGTACGTTCTTTGCGAACGCAGCACTGTAACATCGCTACTCAGCATACGGCCGGAGTTGCGTGTCATGTTCTCGCCGTGCATGCGGTAGTCGGCCACGGCTTCATCGTAGCGACGAAGCGGGAAGTGCCTGGCCACGCGCAGGTACATATCTAAGTCGGCGCTAGCGTCAACACCGCTGGTAAAGCCACCGACCGTCTCGAATACCGACCTCCGGAACATTGCCGACGCAGGTGGAGAGATGTGGCAATATTTCAAGAGCCCTACGTAATAGTCCCTGTCTGGAGACTCGACTTTCACTACTCTGCGGAACGATCCATCGCGTCCTATGATGTTGCTGTGACCGGCTACGAGAGCGCACTCGGGGTGAGCATCAAAGCACTCGAGCCCCGCCTCCAGAGCTCGGGGCAGCAGCCTGTCATCGGCATCCAGAAACACCAGGTATTCTCCCTCGGCCTCGGCCAAGCCGCTGTTGCGGGCCCCAGCCAAACCCCGGTTCTCCTGCCTCACCAGGCGTACCTCTTCGTAGTGGGAGGCCACCTCCGAGGTGTTGTCGGTTGAGCCGTCATCTACCACGATGATCTCGAAGTTGCGGTAGCTCTGGGAGAGGACGCTCTCTATGGCTTCCCCGAGAAAGTGCGCCTGGTTGTAGCACGGAATCACCACCGTTACCAGCGGTGGTGATTCCTCTTCTCCCCGACCGTGTCTCATCCCTCAGGTTTCCGTTCCCGCCAGCGCCCGATCAGCTCCACCAGCCTCCGAGACCTTCCCCTAGAACCCTCTACCTCTTGGAGGCGCCGCCGCAGCTCCTGCTCTTTCTGCTCAAGCTGGCGGTTGCGAGAGCGCAATCGTCTTAGCTCCTTGGAACGATTCTGAAGCTGCTTGCGCTCCTTTTGCAGCGCGCTGCTAAGCTCCTTGCGCCGCCGCCGCTTGTCACGTACCTGATTGTCGTAATCCCGAAGCAGCCTCTCCAATAAGGGCCGCTTGTTCACTAGCACGAAAAGTCCTCTAGGATAGTACCTTGCCAGCAGGTACGCTCCCCTTAGCGCCTCCTTCCACTCGAGCTTGCGCGCGGCGGAACGCACATCGCCGGCCAGAGGCATCCCATGTTCCACCTCCCGTACTTTCCTCACACCGGCCTTGTACGCTGCCCAGGAGACGTCGTCCTTCTTGGCGTACTCTCGCTGGGATCGGAGCACCTCTATCGAAGCCTTCAACATCCTGCCGTGGTCGCGAGTCATTGCCGAACTATGCTTACGATACTCGAAGATCACCGTATCGTGACAGTAAACTGGGAATCTTCTCGCGATGCGAAAGTAGAGGTCGTAGTCTTCTGAGGCTCTAAGCTCCGGATCGAACTGACCAACGGTCTCGAAAACAAAGCGCCGGTACATCACCGTTCCGCACAGGATATGGTATCTGCGGCTCAAGATGGTTCGGTAGATGTCTCCACCGATGTGGCGTGGAGGACGTACTCGCCGCTGGCTGTTAGCGAGTAGCCGCTCTTGGCCAAATGGTGATCCGTCCGCCTCGATCAACCATTGGTATCCGGCGACCAGCGCACACTGCGGGCGGGCCGCCAGCTCCGTTATATTCACCTCCAGAGCTCGGGGCAGCAGCCTGTCATCGGCATCCAGAAACACCAGGTATTCTCCCTCGGCCTCGGCCAGGCCGCTGTTGCGGGCCCCAGCCAAACCCCGGTTCTCCTGCCTCACCAGGCGTACCTCTTCGTAGTGGGAGGCCACCTC
>JBJMHG010000352.1:0-3089 GCA_045807485.1 Actinomycetes bacterium | reverse complement strand
CATGTCGCCAAGCTGCAGCGGAATTCTGGTCGTTTGCCGCGTGTCCATATCGACCCATCCGAAGCCGTCGCCAGCCGGACCGCCAACGATCAGCATGCGGGTCATCGATGGATGCCATTGCGGATTCCAGGCGTCGGTGCCCGCGATGAGCGGCGCGCGCGCGGATCCGTCGTCGCGGCTGACCATTACGGACATTGCCTGCCCGACTGCCATCTGCGTGTAGACGATGCGACCATCGCGAGAGTAGTCCACGTCCGTATTGCGCGCGACGTCGTCGGTCAATCGCACGGGTTCGCCTGATGCGCGGCCGGTCGAGTCGAGATCGACCGCCCAGAGGTTGCTGTCCTCGTTGACGAGACCGAAAGCGATCGCACCGGAGGGCGCGATCGTCACGCCGTCGACAACGGATGCTCCAACCGGCAGCACCACTTCGTCATTGCCGATTGGGTGGCCGTCAGGGGAAATCGCGTGACGCCACAGCCGGCCGTTTCCTTCCTTGTTCGGGCCACCC
The DNA here is from genome assembly GCA_045807485.1 of Actinomycetes bacterium. Classification (GTDB taxonomy): domain Bacteria; phylum Actinomycetota; class Actinomycetes; order JAHEKZ01; family JAHEKZ01; genus JAHEKZ01. The sequence continues at coordinate 2,578 of JBJMHG010000352.1, read as the reverse complement.
CAGTAAATCGCGCGATCATCAGGTGCGAAACCGGGACTGGAGCCGTTCGGCGCGGACGCGATACGGCGCGGCGTCTGACGCGCGACATCAAGGGTCCAGATCTCGTTGGTCCATCCACCCTGCGACACGATGAACGCGACCAGCCGGCCGTCATGCGACCAGGCAGGCGCGCGATGCCCGCCGGCCGGCTCGCCGAGCCGCGTCAGCGCCCGCGCGCCGCTGCCATCGAGGTTGACGGTCCACAGCACCGACTGCGAGGTCATGCCTCCGGCATCGGAGGTGAAGACGAGACGCGTACCATCAGGAGCCCACGCGGGATCGGATCCAAAGTCGACGAGCTGGCGCGGCGTGCCGCCAGTCGAGGGGACGACCCAGATCCCGCCGCGCTTTGCCGAATGAAAGGCGATCCATTGGCCGTCGGGGGACCACGCCGGCTGCGCGTTCTGACCGCCATCGTTCGTGAGCGCCATCTCAGCGCTGCCTGGTGCGAGGCCGACGACGTAGAGCTCGAGACTGCCGGTCGTGTCAGAGGCATAAACGAGCGCACGACCGTCGGGTGAGAACGAGGGCGTGCCGCTGTATCCACTTCGCGTCGTGACGCGGCGAATCGACGGTGTGCCGTTGTCGCGTGTCGCGGTGCTCTTCCAGGCGAACGCTGCAGCGGTGGCGACGAGCGCCAGCGCCGCAATCGCGAGCGCGCTCGGGCGGCGAGTCCACCGCGCCACTGCGACCAGCCTTGGTACCGAGGCCGGCGGTCCGGTGAGGCCTGTTAAGGAACGTTCAGGAGAGGTGACGGACGATGCCGGATGATCCAGCGTCGGCCGATCATTCTCGACTGTCACTCGTGGTGTTGCGGTCACCGACACGTCCGCGATGAAGCGGTAACCGCGTTTCGAGACGGTCTCGATGTACCTCGCGTCGTGTGCATCGTCGCCGAGCGCGCGCCGCAGGTGCGCAACGGCGCGCGTGAGCGCATTCGGTGTGACGAATGTTCCTGACCACACCGAGTCGAGCAGCTCGTCCTTCGTGACCAGCCGATCGCGGTGCTCGATCAAATACCGAAGGACATCGAAGGCCTTCGGTTCAAGCGGGATAGCCGAACCGCCGCGGAACGCGGTCAGGCGCGCGATGTCGACGCGGAAATCGCCGAAGACATACGTCACACGTTCCGTCACAGACTCCTCGACCCCGGCAACATCATCATTGGTTCGTCAGCCGGCCATCACGACACCACTGTTCGCGCCGGGGCACCTTGCCCGCAGAGGTGCGCATGGCGTGGCTCCGGTGCGGTGTTGGACTGCTCGTCTTGTTGACCGGCGGAAACGGGCGAAGCCCTGAGCCTGACGGACGAGCCGACCGCTCGGTCTTCCGTTTACCTGCCTTGGACGAGCGCGGCGGCGTCGTCGTCCCGGTCACGATCGACGGCAGCGGCCCCTTCAGGTTCATGCTCGATACAGGATCCAGTCGAAGCGCGGTCGCCGACGATCTGGCGAGCGAGCTGGCGGCGCGCCTGGTTGCGCGCACCGAGGTCGTGTCGAGCGCAGGCCCGGAGATGCACGATGTCGCCCGGCTCGAGCGCGTGGAACTGGCGGGAGCGCGCGCGACGTTCCTCCTCGCCTCGGTCATTCCCGCCGCGCGACTGCGCACCATTGGGTCGGAGATCCGCGGAGTCCTCGCTCAGGACTTCCTGTCGGAATTCAACTATACACTCGACTACCGGCGGGGCCGTCTCACCTGGGATGGAACGGGCATCGCTTCATGTGACAACCGAGCGGCGGTTCCACTCGTCGCGTCAGAAGGACGCTACGTTGTGAAGGTGAGCGACGGTCGATCGCAATCGCTTCGGCTCGTCCCCGACAGCGGCGCGGACTCGCTCGTGCTGTTCGCTTCGCCTCGAACTGACGATGCGCCGACCGCTCCCGGCACGGTGTCGGTCACAGGCGTGACCGGCAGCGCCCGGGCGCGAAAGGCGCGCGCGCCACGTCTCATTGTTGGAGATGTGACGCTTCCGAACTCGCCAGCCGTCATCGTGGAACGCGATTACGCAGAATCGGACGGACTGCTGCCGCTGCACTTTTTCGCGAGCGTCTCGTTCAACATGCAGGACGGCTGCATGATCGTGCGCGCCCGCTAGACGCACGACTCACGACCCACGACTCAGGACCGCACTTGCTCCCATCTACAGCTTGCGGATAGGCTCTGCGGCGTGCCAAAAGTCTACATCGCTGAAGCAATCGGAACGATGATGCTGGTGCTCCTCGGGGACGGCGTCGTCGCCAACGTCCTGCTGACACGGTCGAAGGGGCAAAACGCCGGATGGATCGTGATCACAATGGGATGGGGCGTCGCCGTCGCGGTCGCGGTTTACGCGGTCGGCCGGATCAGCGGCGCCCATCTCAATCCCGCGGTCACGATCGCACTCGCCACCATCGGAAGCTTCTCGTGGGCGCAGGTACCCGGCTACATCGCGGCCCAGATGATTGGCGCATTCATCGGCGGCGTGCTGGTCTGGCTCGCATACCTGCCGCACTGGGGCGCGACCGCGGACCCCGCGGCAAAGCTCGGCGTATTTTCGACC
>JBJMHG010000351.1:0-3380 GCA_045807485.1 Actinomycetes bacterium | reverse complement strand
CGATCCCGCTGCAGCACGTCATCGTCGGGATTTACGAGTTCCAGAAGACGCTCGACGGTGACGCGACCGTCACCCGTGGGTGGCGTTCGGTAGTACACCCAGTTCTGCTCGCGAAAACGGTCCAGCAGGGCCGCATCGTTCAGCACTTTCAAATGGCGCGAGATACGGGGCTGGCTCTGGCCCAGGATTTCGCAGATTTCCCCTACCGTGAGCTCACCTCGATTGAGCAACGCCAACAGCCGCAAACGAGTGGGCTCGGCGGCGGCGCGAAGAGCTGCAACGGCAGGTAGGAAGGGCTTTCCCATCAACTTAAGTACATAAGGAAATGTTTATACAGGGGTGAAACATACGGCCATACGCACCCATCCGGCAAGCCCGGGTCGGGTTCACGCTTCGTTTCGGAGTAAGAAAGACCAGTTCGGATCTTTCAGCAGGAAGTGAGGCCAACTCCCTGTTTAGTGGCGAGTTGGACCCGGTTCTGGCTGCAGGCTAGCAGCGAAGACCTGCTCGATATCAACGGAATCGAACTCGTAGGCGCGGTTGCAGAAGTCACAGCGAACCTCGACGCTGCCTCGCTCTGCCAGGACGGACTTGATCTCATCAGGGCCCAAACTGCGGAGCATTCCGATCACGCGTTCGCGCGAACAGCGGCAACGGAAAAATACGGGCGAGGACTCAAAAATCCGGACGTCATCTTCGACAAACAGGCGCCGCAGGATCTCCCGATCTGTCAGCGTGCGGAGTTCCTGGGGCTTCAACGTATCGGCGAGCAGCTGAACTCTGTGCCAGGCGTCATCGAAGTCCGGCCGCGTTTCCCCTTCCAGGACAGCACCTGTCCGAGAAACCACGCTGTCATCAGAGAGTCGCTGCATCAGCATGCCCGAGACGCCCTTCTCGTCCGCGTATAACCACAAACGGGTGGGCAGCTGCTCGGAGTTCTCGAAGTAGCCTTGCAGACAGGTCGCAAGCCGCGGACCTTCGAGCGGTACGACGCCTTGATAGCGTTGCGATAGATCCTCGTTTTCCAGCGTCACCATCAGCCGGCCATCCTCGCCCGATAACGCACTCAGATCTGCGGGCAGCTCAACCGCGCTCTGCTCGTCCTTGAAGCGAGCCACGGCACGCACGCCGAGCTCATTCGAGCACTGCGCCAGCATCAGATGCATGGGCCCATGACCCTGCAGCTGCAGGCTCAGCGTGCCGTCAAATTTCAGTGTGGCTGAAAGCAGCACAGATGCAGCAACCGCCTCGCCCAAGGTGTCCCGAATCGCCGTCGGATATTCCCGATGCTCCAACAGAGCCCGCCACGACGCGTCGAGGTGAACGATGTGACCTCGGATCGGATAGTGCTCAAACAGAAACCGGTGCAGGCAGTCGCGATCGTGCATGAAGAATCCGCCAGGAGAGAGTCGGCAGTGTAGCCGTAGAAAGATGATCGGCCCATGTATGGGGATGCGAGCAACTGATTCCAGCCCGTCCCATTCGCGACGTCGGATCGCGCGCGGATTGACTACACCGCTGTCGATTGCCGATCTCGTGGCTTGAGACGGAGTTAAGAAGACGCCGACGAGCGGGGATACTGCCGGTACCGTTGATCGGCATGTCGCACACGTTCTAACTGGCGAGCCTCAGCGGATGAGGCTCACCGAAGACTCAGCCGGCGAGTTTGCTCTTGAGCAGATCATTCACCTGCGCAGGATTGGCTTTGCCGCCAGTGGCTTTCATCACCTGGCCTACGAAGAAGCCGAACAGCTTGTCCTTGCCAGATCGGTAATCGGTCAGCTGTTTCGGATTGGCAGTCATGATGTCGTCGATCACTTTCTCGATAGCGCCGGTATCAGTGATCTGCTTGAGACCTTTGCTTTCGATGATCGCGTCGGCATCACTGCCCTGCGCCCACATCTGCTCGAAAACTTCTTTCGCGATCTTTCCAGAAATCGTTTCATCGACGATACGCTTGAGCAGACCCGCCAATCGATTCGCATCGATGCGTGTCTCCGTGATCTCGATGACGTCTTTGTTCAGTGCGCCGGAGAGCTCTCCCATCACCCAATTCGCCGCGAGCTTCTCGTGCCCACCCAGCTGCGCCACGACTGATTCATAGAAATCAGCCATCTCGCGACTCGCCGTCAGAACGCCCGCGTCGTACGCAGAGAGACCGAACTTCTCCATGTAACGCGCGGCCTTCTGATCCGGCAGCTCCGGCAAGCTGCTTCGGACTGTCTCGATGAATGCAGCATCGATCGCTACAGGCAGCAGATCGGGATCCGGGAAGTAGCGATAGTCGTTGGCCTCTTCCTTCGAACGCAGTGCCCGCGTCTCACCCTTGTCAGGATCGTAAAGACGCGTCTCCTGCTTGATCTTGCCACCGCCTTCGATGATCTCGATCTGGCGCGCCACTTCGTAGTTGATCGCTTTCTCGATGAAACGGAACGAGTTCAGATTCTTGATCTCGCAGCGCGTGCCGAATTTCTCCTGACCCATCGGGCGTACCGAGACGTTCGCATCGCAACGGAACGAGCCTTCCTGCATGTTGCCGTCGCAGATTTCGAGATAGCGCACCAGCGTGTGAATCTTCTTCAAGTAAGCGATCGCTTCTTTCGCCGAGCGCATGTCAGGCTCTGAAACGATTTCCAGAAGCGGTGTGCCTGCACGATTCAGATCGATGCCACTGGAATCCGGAAACTCCTCGTGTAACGACTTGCCCGCGTCTTCTTCGAGATGCGCACGCGTGATGCCGATCGTTTTACGCGATCCATCTTCCAGCACGATATCCATGCGCCCTTTCTCGACGATGGGCTTCTCGTACTGGCTGATCTGATAACCCTTGGGAAGATCAGGATAGAAATAATTCTTTCGCGCAAAGACCGAGCGCTGTGACACCGTCGCGCCGATGGCCAAACCGAACTTCGTCGCCATGCGGACAGCTTCGCCGTTAAGGACAGGCAGCACGCCTGGATAACCCAGGTCGACTAGGTTGGCTTGCGAATTCGGCGCGGCCCCGTACGCCGTTGAAGCACTCGAGAAGATTTTGGTCTTCGTGGAGAGCTGCGCATGAATCTCGAGGCCAATGACTGTTTCGAAGGACATAGTGTCTGACGGCTCTGGGGACTAGGGCAGGCTCTAGTCGCAGCAAATTAAGATGACCGAATTCTTTGCTAGGTCGGAGCTTGGGGCATCCAGGCTGCAATCACTCGTAACCCTGCGGGATCTGCTTGTGCCATTGCGTCTCCTGCTGATAGCGATGCGCCACGTTCAAGAGCCTGGCTTCGGCGAAGTGCGGGCCGATGATCTGCAAGCCGACGGGCAAACCACCCAGGAATCCACAGGGAATCGACATCGCTGGCAAGCCCGCCAGATTCGCACCGATCGTGTAGATG
>JBJMHG010000350.1:0-2937 GCA_045807485.1 Actinomycetes bacterium | reverse complement strand
ACCGCCTGCTCCTTGACCTCTGAGTAGTTGGAAACGACCAAAGCAGTCCCGGCGCCACCGATACCTCCACTCTTGAGCGGAGCCTCTGCGCTGTAATCCGGGATCTTGACCATACCCAGGTTCTCACCTAGCGCTTCGCGCGCGTCGGTGAGGATCGAGAAGGTCGCGGTGGTCAGGGCCACCTGGCCCGCGGAGAAGAGTTGTTGTGCCTCCGGCCCAGCCATGGACTCCGCTCCGGGAGCGGTGTAGTCACGCAGCGTCTGCCAGTTGGTGACGATGTCGATGAGTGTCGGATTGGAGAAATTAGTCTCGCCGGTGACGATCTTGCCGACCTGGTCCGCACCACCCAGCATCTGCGCCTGCCACCAACTGAGAACCTGCCAGATGATGGCATTGTCATACAGTGCCATCGGCGTCACGCCGCTCTCCGCGATCGTCCCTAGCATCGTTGCGAACTCATCGAAGCTCGCTGGCCAGCTCGCATCGGGATCGACGCCTGCGCTCGTTAGAAGCTCCTTGTTGTAGTAGAAGCAACTCGTGCCGTCCGAGCCGGCGGGCACGCCATAGATCTGGTCGGAGTCGGCCCGGAAGTCCGCCGACGTCGCCTCCCAGCCGGTGATGCGTTTCCGCTCCTCGGCTGTGAAGTACTCGTTCAACGGCTCCAGAAAATCTTGCACGCCCAGCATGTACGAGCCGGACCACATCCCCATCACGTCCGGTCCATTTTGCGCCACGCTGGCGGTGCGGAATTTCGTGAACGAATCAGTGCCGTCGGGAAGGGTCTCCATCTGGACCGTAACTCCCGGGTTCGCATCCTGGAATCGTGCGATCGCCTGGGAGATGTAGAAGTCTTCCGGGCGTTTGGCCTTGTCGATCGGGTCGACCATCGGGAACAACCCCGGGTTCCAGAAGGTGATCGCGGCGTCCTGGGCAGCGGCCTGCCCACTGGGCCGGAGCCCCAGTCCAGCCGCCGCGACTCCGAGTTGCCAAACCTTGCGGCGAGAGATCATCGTGCCGATCATCACTGAGCTCCTCTTCTATGAACTGTGGAGGCCCTTCCTCTCACGTCTCCAGTAGCTCGTCTCGCTTGGCGTCGGCCTTGGCCAGGAACTCCTCGGCACTCATCTGCCCGGTCCAGGCCAGTTGCGACTGCGCCTTGATCTCGTTGGTGAGATCTGGCGGCAGGAGATTGTCGAGCCAGAAGACGGTACTCGGCTCGGCTCCCCACTCTTGTTGGGTCTGCTTCATCGGATCGTAGTACTTCGCGGTATCTACGTCGGTGACATTCAGCAGGCGCCCCTCGCCCGATTCAGCCTTGAGCGTCTGCTCTTCCTTGCTCATCAAGAACTTGATGAACGCGACCGCCTCGTCTTTCACCTGGGAGTAGTTGGAGACGACGAGGGCATTGCCGACACCCCCGATGCCGCCGTTCTGAATCGGCGCCTCAGCACTGAAGTTCGGCATCTTGACCATGCCAAGCTTGTCGCCAAGCGCTTCCTGTAGACTCGTGATGGCCCAGAAACCCGCAGTCGACGCCGTCACATCGCCCGGCAGCATCAGGCGAAAGCCAGAGTCTGCCGGCATCGTCTCGGCGCCGGGGACGGTGTAAGCATTCAGCTTCTGCCAGTTCGTCACGATCTCGGGCAACGGTGCGTCGGCGAAGTTGCGCTCGCCGGAAACCAACTCCCCGATGACCGCGGAGCCGCCCAGTTCCTGTGCCAGCCACCAGGCCAAGATCTGCCAGATGATGGCGTTCTCGTCGAGCCCCAGTGGCGTCATTCCGCTCGCCTTGATGGCATCGAGACCTTCGACGAACGCATCGAAGCTGGTCCGCCAATCTCCCTCCGGATCGACGCCGGCCTTGTCGAGCAAGTCCTTGTTGTAGAAGACACAGGTGGTGCCGTCAGAGCTTGCCGGCACCCCGAAGATCTGGTCGGAATCCGCCTTGAAATCGACCGACACCGCATCCCAGCCGAGGATCCGGGAGCGCTCCTCCGCCGTGAAGAATGGTGCCATCGGTTCCAGGAAGTCCTTCAGCGCGAGCATGTAGGAGCCGGACCAGAATCCCATGATGTCCGGTCCGTTCTTGGCGACGCTGGCGGTGCGGTACTTCGTGAATGCGCTGGTGTCGCCGGGCAGCGACTCCATCTGCACGATCAGACCTGGGTTGGCTGCTTGGAAGCGTCCGATGGCCTGAGAGATATAAAAGTCTTCCGGCTTCTTGGTCTTGTCGTTTGGATCATCGAGATCGTAGATACCCGCGAGGTTCCAGAAGGTGATCGCCTTGTCTTGCGCGGAGGCACGTCGCGCCGGGAGTAGGGTCAACCCGGCCGCGGTGGCGCCGACCTGCAATGCCTTACGACGGGAGAGCATAGTATCGAGCATCACTGGACTCCTCTCCTGACGACCGCACCAAAAGCGGCGTGGTCGTTACTCGCGAAACTTCGTTGTTCGCGAGCCAAGTGATCGACGATCGGATCTCATTTTCGATGCAGCCCTAGGGGTACGCCGTTCCTCCCTTCTGCGCTCGCACTTCGCGTCAAGCTCAAGGGATCTACGCGACGACCTCAGCGATCGCCGCCTCGAGGATGGCGGTGATCTCGTCGGCTTCTTCCCGGGTGGTAACCAGAGGCGGTGCCACGCCGACCCAGTCCGCGCCGGGCCGGGTGAGCAACCCGCCGCGTCGCGCCGCGTCATAGACCGCCTGCCCGATTGGCTGCGTGAACGCCACTCCGCGCAGCATGCCAATGCCTCGCACCTCGGTAATCGCCGATTGCCGCGCGGCAAGATCCTCCAGGCGCGCCGCTAGATAGTTCCCCACCCGTTCCGCGTTGCCGATGAGGTCATGGTCGAGCAGGTAGCGCACCGCCGCTTCGCCGACGGCGCAGGAGACCGGGTTGCCACCAAAGGTGTGTCCCGCCCAGAACTGCACCCCCG
>JBJMHG010000349.1:0-3073 GCA_045807485.1 Actinomycetes bacterium | reverse complement strand
GGGGACCACGCGGCCCCAGACCAGGTGAAGGGCAGCGTTCAGGCGTCTCGAACCTGTATCCGGGGGCCTTCTCGGGGATGCAAATAGGTTCACCTTTCCCGACTGGTGTGCTCACGGGTGTGGTGCGAACTGCGCGAGGAGGGCATGGCGCTGGAGATCGCCTCACTCTGGCCGCTTGCAGCGAACCGATACCCCTTGAGGAAGGCGAGGAGGCCCTACGTCATCAAGGTGCTTAACTTAGGGCAAGGACAACGGAGGCGAATCGATGAATGTCGTTATGCTCCTCTACCGGACCAATCTCCCCTACGGTGTAAAAACCCACCCATGGCACCTCCGGCCCAACAGATTGGCGAAACCGCTTGAGTAGCTGCAGCTTCTCCTGCTCCCGGAACATCACGTGGCCTCTGGTCACACACTCGAACTGAAAGACGAGTTTGGGTTGCTCACCCCCAAGTTGCTCCCCGATCTGTTGGGCCATCCTATCGAACCCAGTGGTGATTCTCTCCTTGTCTCGGCTCGAGAACCAGATACTAGTGCCCTCCTCGACCTCAGTTTGAACGGTGATCGATCCGTCGGTCAGGCTCAGTTGAGGCACGCCTCTAACAACATACTCCTCATCTTTCATGTAGCTAGGGGCTCTGAAAAGGAGCGCAAGCGATATGGCGTACCGCAACCAGTCGCGATCCGCGACGAGGGCCTGTTCTGGAAGATACTCTTTGAGTACTTCTACAGCTGGTTGACCATCTATCTCGTAGATGACGTTCCCCTGAGAGCGCGTCACTATGCGCTCCCCACCTATTGGGATCAAGCTGTGGCTGTTAGCCCAGGCGGTTTGCGCCTCGCCCGAGAGCAGCGCGTAGGAGACCCCGCCGAAGATGACTTCGTCGTCGCAGTATTGGTAGGTTGGCTCCTCCCGGTTGAAGTTATTGGCAGCTCCCCCACCCCACATGGGGAGGAACCGCTCGCTCGGGAGGTTTCCCTCCAGCCCCGCAATAAAGTGGTCGAAGTTCTCCGTAAACCCATCGGGGAACACGAACAGGCCGATGGAGTCTGAAGAAAGGTGTGGTAGCAGCTCCTGAGCAACTTGCTTCCCGACGGCGCGTGGGTCATCCTCAAGTCCGGTCGCTAGTCCGTTGGTCCAGTGCAATTCATTCGAAGAGATCGCCGTAACGACCACAGAGAAACCAGATTCATCGATTTCGTCTCCGTTTATCGTACCCTCCGCCGAGCAACCGCATAGGGGTGCGCCTCCGGTACTCTCGCGGACAGCCCGCACCAAGGAGCGCTGGTCATATCCGATTGAGCCGAACATGAAGACCACATCTGGCCTCTGTACGCCCGCCTTCTCCAGCGCTTGCTCGGCGGCCTCACGCCCCGCTACGTTGGGATTGTGATGTTGGCTCGTACCGACGCCGGCTTTGGTAGTCATGGCCGCACCTCCTGCTTGTTACGACCATCTTAGCTCAGTAAGAGTGGTGCGGCATCTCTTGAGACGAACTATCTCTCCTTGACATACAGCAGGCTGCTAGTCTCCCTGCTCACGCTTCGAAGCAGTTTCGGGACGCAGCCACAAGGAGACGTTGGCCGGTTGCATCGTCTCCTTTACCACCTCCACCAGGTCGCCTCTTAATGCTTCCAGGTCCGTCTCGTCACGCAGCTTCGTCGAGAAGGCTTCCAAAGTCTTCCTCGCGTCATACTTCCTAAGGTAGAAGAGCCTGTCTATAACTGTATGGACCCGGCGCCGAAGAGGCTCGAACAGTGATGCTATACCCAGCGTTGAGGCGACTACGGCCAGTTGGGAGTCCTCGCCGATTGGCCCACGCAAGTAAGGACAACGCCGATTGTGGCGTTCCGCGCCCTGTTGCGTGGCCGGGAGGTCATGGAGCTGCAGGTCGCGCTCTAGTCGCCAGGAGCTAGAGTGCGAACCAACAACCCTTTGGCAGCTATTAGAGTAGGTCAGTTGTCGCCTACTCACAGGCTCTGGGGCGCGTTGAGGTAGGCCACCTCCATCTCCACCCTCGAAGGTTCCTCGCTCAGTAGCACGTCTATCTTGTTCCTAAGCTCCGATCCCGCTCGCCACGGCCCTGTGGTGGCAAAGGCGTCATCGTGAGCCTTGGTATCCCAGTAGGCGACTACTACGAGCCTGTTGTTTGCAGGCTCTACGAGGAGCACCGAGCCTTCGTATCCGGGCTGTCCTTCGGCGGCAGGCTCCACTTCCTCGCGCCAAAGCCGGATCGCTTCGTCGAGGTAGCCCCCCTTCACCGGGTAGTTGACCAGCGCAGCGTACATCTATCGATCACCTCCTAAGGTGTATACAGCGTGTCTCCCCTCGATGTATGCCCGTGTATGGTACGCCAAGCCTTCGCCTGAGGCATCCTCCATATGATCTTCTTCTCCAATCTTTCTCCTGGCGGGCTCCCGAGAAGCTCCCCTTCTTCTAGCCACTTAGAGAAATGAGGGCAAGAAGGGCCGCGATTCCTACCAGGAATCGCATCAAACCTTCGGCCTCAACTTCCCACCCACTCGTTGAAACGTTCTGGCACCGCTTCCCGGAAGTTGTTTCACCACTCGGCGTTGTACGCTACGCTCACATCTCGGTGCGCCGTCGTCGCGACCGGCCCCGTCTCGGTCGACGCCGATCAAGATAACGGCGCTGGAGTTTAGCGTCTACCTCGGTGTGGACGGCGCGGCGAGAATCCGGCTTATAGCGCAGGCGCGAGGCACGCGAGAAGGAAGCGGAGACGGGGGACGGCGTGGCTAGGTAGGGCTAGCCTTCTCAGATTGTTCCGGCTCCGGAAATGCCCCGATTTGTCGCATCAAGCCCAACTTATCCTCGATGTTCCACGACTGGGCGATCTTGCCTCCCTCTATGCGGTAGAAGGAGATGCCGGTGAATTCCACCTCCTTGCCGGTCGGGGGGATGCCCATGTACTCCCCCTGGTGGGTGGCGCGGCTCCTCCAGCGAGCAACCACCTTGTCTCCCTCGGCTATTATGTCCTCTATGGTGCTTACCACATCCGGGAAGCCTTGACGGAAATCTGCTGCCTCCTGCTTGGCAGCCTCGGCCTGATCG
>JBJMHG010000348.1:0-3681 GCA_045807485.1 Actinomycetes bacterium | reverse complement strand
CTCATAATCAGAAAATCAGCGGGCGCATCAATGCAGTGATTACCTTCAAAAGGATTTCGATCTCAGAGCGGACGCTCACACAATTCCATGGGACAAGCTCACATCATTGATGAAAGCGTCGATGCACGATTGATGAACGCGTCGATGCACGTCGATGCGGCTGTATTCACAATGTTGGGCTGATGGCACCCTCGGCGGCTGCCGGACAACTATCCCCAAAGCGCGCCGAGCGACAACCACGACCGGTCAGATTGCGACCGAGAGGCGCAATCTACGGCTACGACCCACTCCCACCCGACTGGCGAGCCATTTGACAAAGACTCAAGGTAGGGCCTTGCCTACGCAAGTGCAGGACTCCAGGGCAGCGCTCATCGTGCTGCGTCCGCCGACCGCAGAATTCAATGTGGTGCGTTCAGCAGAAGTGCGTGAACGTGATGTTAAGCTCCCGCGCGAGCCATAGAGCAAAGGCTCGTAATGGAGCTCTCCGCTCTGAGGGGGGCGGAAAGACAAGGTGATGGCCAATATAGCGGATGTCCTGTGACCGCCCAGCTAGCGGAGCAACGAGGCGCCCTCGCGCGATCTCGCGCTCGGCCAGCAGCGTCGACTCGAGAGCGATGCCGAGACCGTCCGCGGCCGCAGCAATGGCCAGAAAGCTGCGATCGAAGCGCGAACCGCGGAGGCTCGAAGGCACAGCCATCCCGTTGACGGCGAACCAAGCCGGCCAGCGAACCTGTTTGTTGTCGCTTTGAATGAGCTGGTGCCGCAAGAGATCTGCCGGCGACTCGATCTCCCCCGCGAGATGGGGCGCGCATAGCGGCGTAACTGTCTCTTCCTTGAGGGGCAGCACCACCAGACCTTCCTGCCGCGGGTTCCCATACATGAGGTCTGCATCGAACTCACCCGTGTCGAAACGTCCGTAGTCGACGCTGGCGGCCAGGCGTACTTCCACATCAGAGTGTTGAGCCAAGAAGCGCCCGAGACGTGGCGTCAGCCATTGGGCTGCAAAGCTCGGTGCGCAATGAAGCCGAAGGAGCCGCGGTGCACGGGTGGAGACCGCGTCCAGACCCCGTAGAATTTCATCAAACCCGCGCTCGATGTAGCCCAATAACGTCTGGCCTTCCGAGCTGAGGGCCACGCCACGGCCGACCCGCTCAAACAGCAAGAGCCCAAGCGCCTCCTCCATCTTGCGGATAGAATGGCTCACAGCACTGGGCGTCAGGTTCAGCTCTAAAGCCGCCGCATGGAACGACTGCCACCGCGCGGCCGCCTCGAACACCCGCAAAGTCGCGATCGGCACCTTCCACGACTGGTTCATCCCGAATGAAAGCATGAAGTGGGATCATCGTTCCCCCAAAAAGTTTCGTTTGTGTTTTTGAGGCGCGCGGGGTGGAGTGAAGCAGACCTGTGAAAGGCTAAAAGAAGGAAACGCATTTCCGTAGCCGTCGACTCCGCACGACAGCTGCTCACGTTGCCAGTCAAAGAACAAGCACGTCTCACCCAAGACCTGAGGCAGCCCGAGGGAGGTTCCATTGGATTACAGCCGCGACACGGACGCCGTTGAAACCCAGGAATGGCTCGACTCGCTGGACGGCGTGATCGAAGTCGATGGCCCGGAGCGGGCGCATTTTCTTCTGAACCGCGTGATGGACGGCGCCCGCCGCAAGGGCGCCCCGGTCCCCTACTCGGCCAACACGCCCTACCTCAACACCATCCCGGTCGAGAAGCAGCCGCCGCATCCCGGCGACCGCGCCATCGAGCACCGCATCCGCTCGGTCATCCGCTGGAACGCGCTCGCCATCGTGCTGCGGGCCAACAAAACCTCCTCTGAACTTGGCGGGCATATCGCGAGCTTCCAATCCTCGGCGCTCTTGTACGACACCGGATTCCAGCACTTCTGGCATGCGCCGTCGGAGAATCATGGCGGCGACCTGATCTACGTCCAGGGCCACGTGGCCCCCGGCATTTATGCGCGCTCGTTCGTCTCGGGCCGCCTCACTGAAGAGCAGTTGCTGAACTTCCGCCAGGAGGTCGACGGCAAGGGCTTGTCATCTTACCCCCATCCCTGGCTCATGCCGGACTACTGGCAGTTCCCGACGGTCTCGATGGGCCTCGGGCCCTTGATGGCGATCTACCAGGCGCGCTTCCTCAAGTATCTGCACTTCCGCGGGCTGGCGAACACCGAAAACCGCAAGGTTTGGGCGTTTCTCGGCGACGGCGAGATGGACGAGCCGGAGTCGACGGGCGCGATCTCCCTCGCGGCGCGCGAGAAACTCGATAACCTCGTGTTCGTCATCAACTGCAACCTGCAACGCCTCGACGGTCCGGTGCGCGGCAACGGCAAGGTGGTCCAGGAGCTGGAGGCCCAGTTCCGCGGCGCGGGCTGGAACGTCATCAAGTGCCTCTGGGGCTCGGGCTGGGACGCGCTGCTCGCCAAGGACACCTCGGGCGCGCTCCTCAAGATCATGGAGGAGACGGTCGACGGCGAGTACCAGGATTACAAGTCGAAGAACGGCGCCTACGTGCGCGAGCACTTCTTCGGCAAGACGCCCGAGACCAAGGCCCTGGTGGCCGACATGTCGGACGACCAGATCTGGGCGCTCGTGCGCGGCGGCCATGATCCCCTGAAGGTCTATGCGGCCTACGATGCGGCCGTGAAGCACAAGGGCCAGCCGACGCTGATCCTCGCCAAGACCGTCAAGGGCTATGGCATGGGAGACGCGGGCGAAGGCCAGAACATCACCCATCAGCAGAAGAAGATGGGCGAGAACAATCTGCGCGAGTTCCGCGACCGCTTCCAGCTGCCGATTTCCGACGAGCAACTCGCCGAGGTGCCGTTCCTGCGCTTCGACGAGGGCAGCCCGGAGATGGAGTACTTGCGCAAGCGTCGCGAGGCGCTCGGCGGCTCGCTCCAGGTGCGCCGGGCCAAATCCGAGTCGCTCGAAGTCCCGCCGCTCTTGGCATTTGAGGCGCAGCTGAAAGCCACAGACGGCCGCGAAATCTCGACCACGATGGCCTTCGTGCGCATCCTTAACACACTTCTGCGCGACAAGCAGATCGGCAAGCGCGTGGTGCCGATCGTGCCGGACGAGTCCCGCACCTTCGGCATGGAGGGCATGTTCCGCCAGTTCGGCATCTTCTCCCAGGTCGGTCAGCTCTACCGGCCCGAGGACGCCAAGCAGCTGATGTTCTACAAGGAGGACAAGAGCGGTCAGCTTTTGCAGGAGGGCATCAACGAGCCGGGCGCCATGTCGTCCTGGATCGCGGCGGCGACCTCCTATTCCAGTTCGAACACGCCGATGATCCCGTTCTACATCTACTATTCGATGTTCGGGTTCCAGCGCATCGGCGACCTCGCCTGGGCGGCGGGCGACATGCGGGCGCGGGGCTTCCTGATCGGCGGCACGGCGGGACGCACGACGCTGAACGGCGAGGGCCTGCAGCATGAGGACGGACACAGCCTAATCTTCTCGGCCACGATCCCGAACTGTGTCTCCTACGACCCGACCTTCTCCTATGAAGTGGCGGTCATCGTCCAGGACGGCCTGCGCCGGATGTTCGCCGAGCAGGAGGATGTGTACTACTACCTGACGGTGATGAACGAGAACTACGCCCACCCCGACATGCCGAAGGGCGTCGCGGCGGGCATCCTCAAGGGGATGTATCTCTTCCGCGAAAGCGAGA
>JBJMHG010000347.1:0-3593 GCA_045807485.1 Actinomycetes bacterium | reverse complement strand
GTTGTCGAAGATGGTGATGGTGCCGTCTTTTTGGCGTCGGGCGTCGTGCTGCCAGGCGGTCCGGGTGCCCTCTCCCATCTCGAAGTCGCTGTTTTTCCCGCTGAAGCGCCACACGATCTCGCCCGTCGTGCGGTCTATTTTGTAGACGGCGGAGGTGTTGCGGGCGGAGACCAGCAGGTTGTCCTCGTCGTAGACGTCTATGGAGTTGATGTGGAAGTAGTCGAGTTGCTCGCTGTGGTAGTTCTCGTAGTAGGACTCCTCGACGCCGACGTGGTCTAAGCTGTGCCACTCGAAGAGCACCTCGCCGGTCTCGATGTCCACCTCCTGGGCGACCCCCTCTATGACCGTCCCCTTTACGGGGCCGCCGAGGTGGGAGAGATCCCGGTCCACCAGATTGTAGACCGTTAGCAGGGCCGTGCCTTGCGGGGTGATGAGGAAGTCGTGCTGGTTCCCCTTGTAGCCGTTGCCCGCCTGGACCCTCTTTACCTCCCGATACGATCCGTCGAGTATGACGTACTCCCCGACGCTGGGCCTCGGCGTCGCCTTGCCCTCCCACCACGTCAGCACCGGCTCGCCTTTGTACTCCTGCACCCTGAAGTTCAGCGCGTACAGACCATTGCGAAACCAGACGGGCCTTCCCATAACATCGACGATCATCGGCCCGTGCTCCCCCCGCCCCAGCTTCGGGGAGACAAAGACGTACCCGGGCTCCAGGCCACGCTTCCGCGTCCTCACCGTAACGGCCGGCGGATGGAGGTCCGGCCGCGAGCGGAACGCCCACGCTCTCCCCGAAGGTGCCGACACCACGTCCCGCGCAGGCCACACCTTCGCGGCCCCCACGGAGGCCCCGCCTTCCGGAGCATTCGCCCCCCGGACGCGCCCGCGCAGGTCGCAGCCCACCGCGCCCGTAAATGCAAGATACGTTACGCCAGCGCCCATCGTCCCAAGGAACCGGCGACGAGTAAACTCGGAACCCATCGCGTAACTGTACACGATTCAGCACTTCAGCAAGTTACAGCGGATTGCATAGGTGTTGACCCTCCTCGGAGAGAGCCATCAGCTTTCAGCTATCAGCTATCGGCTTTCAGCCAAAACAAGAGGCTGAAGGCCGAGAGCCGACTGCTTGCACGTTGGCTCGATTCCACTGCAATCCGCTGTCAGCACTTCAGCTCGTCAGCATGCTCTTTGCTGAAATGCTGCATTAGTGCCATCTGGTGAGTGAGGCCAGGATCAGGTCGGCGTTGACTATCACGAAGGTGATGGCGATGAAGGGCAGGGCTGGCAGCGGGCGTGCGAGGAGCAACCCCGCGGTGACGGCGAGGAAAGCGGCTGTGCAGACGCCTATGAGGGTCGCTGTGTAGCGGAGGGCGAGGGAGCGTCCCGCGGCGGCGAAGAGGGCGAGGAAGACGAAGTCGCTCAAGCCGAGGCCGAACCCGAGGGGCGAACCGAAGGTCGGGAAGACGAGCAGCAGGAAGTCGAGGAGCGGGGAGTTTGCCCGCACGAGCGCCTCCGTCGGCCCCGCGAAGACGCTGAAGACGTCCGACGCTATCGCCGCGACGACGACTATGAGGACCGTACCAACGGACGTCACGTAGCGGGCGAGCGAGATGCCGAAACAAGAGGCGGCGAAAATCCTCGCGAGGTCAGCGACGCAGAGCGCGAGCAGGACCAGGAGCCCCGGTCCATCAGCGAGGTACTCGGAACGGGCGCCGAGCGCCGACAAAAAGCCCACAGCGACGGACACGGCGCCGAGAACCAAAAGCCGCGACGTGGCGTAATCTCCCGACCCCACGAAGAACCCGTGGAGCAGCAGAGGGACCGGGATAAAGACCACGGCGTAAGCCAAGATCCTGACGCCCGGCGAAAGCGCGGCCGTCGTACCGACCAGGGGAAGTAGGAGAACCATGGCCACCAGCATCGCCGCACCGGCAAGCGAATACGAGAGTCCTTGCTTAGAGAGCTGTCTCATAGGCTATCCGGTAAATCGCCTGTGGCCGAAGCCGCGATGCATTTGTCGCGGTAGATTCCCGCGAGCCAAGGCGTGCCGAAATGCTGACCAGCTGACAAGGCGCGAAGCGCCGTGCTGACACGCTGACATGCCGACTAGCTCACAGCGGCTTCGAGGGCGGGGTAAACGCGTTCGAACTCCGCTTCGAGCGCGTCCAGCAGCCCGGGGGCTTGCGACAGGTCGCCGGAGACGCCGAGCTGCTGGAGACTGGTACAGATCTCGACCATACGGGTGGCTCCCATGTAGCCGGAGCCGCCCTTGAGCAGGTGGGCCGTCTCTTCTACCTCCCTGGCCTCCCCCCTCTCGACGGCCCGCCGCAGGGCCTCGATCCGGGGCGGCACGTCGTCGATGAACAGCGTGACTATCCTCGCGAGTTTGTTGGGTTCTCCCTCCTTCTGGGGGCCACGCCGGCTCTCCAGCACGGAGAGGTCGACGGCGGGAGGGTCTTGTTTGGGGCGTGGGATCCAACGCCCCAGCACGGCCTCGAGGTCCTCCCGCCTGACGGGTTTGGCTAGGTAGTCGTCCATGCCGGCCTCGATGGCCTTCTCCCTGTCGCCCTGCATGGCGTTGGCGGTCATCGCGATGATGGGGGTGCGACGCCCGGGTTCCTCGCGCCTCCTTATCTCCGCCGTCGCCTCGTAGCCGTCCATCTCCGGCATCTGCACGTCCATGAGGACCGCCGCGTACGGGACGTCCGAGATGGCCTCCAAGGCCTCTTTGCCGTTGCCCACCGCGTCAACCTTATAACCGGACCTCTCGAGCATCGCCACGGCCACCATGCGATTTATCGGGTAGTCCTCGGCGAGGAGGACGTGGCCGGCGTACTCTTCAGGGGTGCCGTGTGGCCTCGCGTCCCCCGGTGAGGGCCTCGCGGGCGCATCTGCGGGGGCACCCATCATCCCGGCGAGGGCGTCGTAGAGTTGCGACTGGCGCACCGACTTGTTCATGACGACCTCGACGCCGGCCAGGCGGGCCTCTTCGTTGATGTTCAGGCCTATCGAGGTCAGGAGCACCAGCCTGGTAGAAGAGATGGCGGGGTCGCCGCTTATGGCGCGGGCGAGCTGTATGCCGTCCATGCCGGGCATCTGCATGTCGAGGATCGCCAGGTCGTAGGCCTCCCCGCTCCCGGATGCGGCGCGGAGCAGGGCCAGCGCCTCCTCCCCGTCCTCGGCCATAGAGTCCTCCATGCCCCAGGAGGAGATCTGCTTTTGCAGGATGAGGCGGTTGGTCTCGTGGTCGTCCACGATGAGCACGCGCAGGCCGCGCAGGCCCGTGCGGACGGCCGGTGCCACCAGCTCCCCCTCCGGCCTCTTCTCGAAGCTCGTTGTGAACCAGAACGTCGAGCCCACGCCGGGGTCGCTCCTCACGCCTATCTCCCCTCCCATCATCAGCACCAGCTGCCTGCTGATAGCGAGACCGAGCCCCGTCCCGCCGTAGCGGCGGGTGGTCGAGGCGTCGGCCTGGGTAAAGGGCTGGAAGAGACTGGAGCGATGTTCCTCGCTCATGCCTATCCCGGTATCGCTAACCTCGAACAGCACAACAGCAGCGTCGGCGGTCTCTTCGACGAGCTCGGCCCGGAGGGTAA
>JBJMHG010000346.1:0-2686 GCA_045807485.1 Actinomycetes bacterium | reverse complement strand
GTCCCGACCCTCCTAGAAGCCGTAGCCGAGGCGGCGCTCACCAAGGATGCTAGCCTCGAGTGGCGTCGCCCTACCCGGGACGCCTGGCCGGAGTCGGTGGTGGCCCTCGCGTTCGCCAGCGAGGTACTCCGCATCTTCCACTAGGAAACTGACCGCCGACGCTTGAGGATACTCGCCGACGAGAGCGTGGAGGGGGAGGTGGTTGCGCGCTTGAGGTGCGAAGGCCACGACGTTGCCTACATCCCCGAGACATCCGCCGGCATACGCGACGACGAGGTGCTCTCGCGAGCCAACGCGGAGAACCGGGTCCTGCTGACGGAGGACAAGGACTTCGGCGACCTGGCGTTCTTCTACGGAAACAGATCTTCGGGCATCGTGTTGCTGCGCGCCCACGGAGCGGATGTCGCAGCGAAGGCGAGTCTGGTTGCTGAGGTCCTGGAGACACATGAGGACGAACTCACAAAGGATCCGCCGCACTTCGTCGTGCTTCGGTGGGGCAGGCCGCCGAGGTCCAGGCCACTCCGCGACCTCGGGACCGGAGGGTGAGTTCCGCTGTTCGGGCCGTAGACTTTCCTGCGCTCGTCGGCGAGGCCTACCTTTTCGGCCTAGTGCATGATCAGGAGACCTTCTGGTCAATGGATAGAGGAGCATTGTGAGCCTTGACGAAAGACCGCGCGTCTCCACTCGGCCAACTCCTAAGGTGCACTACAACTCATTACCCAGAACCTCTATTGAAGGTGCACTAGGTGAGTGGTAGTAGAGATATTGTCCAAAGTCCGTATCCCCGTGGGTGCCGCACGAGAGGCGGCTACGTCACGCTTGCCCAAAACATTGCATTGTTTGCACCGATAGGCTATTGTCAACGGAGTGGTGTGATAGATAATGAGCAGGGGGAACCCCGTGCCGTACTTACGAACGATGTTAGCAACCCTCACCTTTCTCTTGGTGTTCGCGTTGCCTGCATGGGGACAGGCAGCCACTGGCACGAGCACAGCGGGAACGACGGGCACCATCACAACGGGAACGACGGGCACCACGACCGGCACGAGCACCACTGGCACTACGGGAACTACCGGCACCACTGGCACGAGCACCACGGGTACGACGGGCACCACCACAGGCACCACCACTGGCACAAGTACCACGGGTACGACGGGCACCACCACAAGCACCCCACCAAGCATCCCGCCACGTGACAACTCATCGCCGCAGCCCGAGCCGCAAGATCGAGAGAAAGGACCCCTGGCGGGAGGAACGGCTATAGGCAAGGATGTGCTCGTTCCTGGAGATGTTATAGACATCCTTCCCGACGGCACGAGGGTTGTCGGCATAGACCAGATCATCATAGAGACCGAAAACTGCGAGCTTACGGCCCAGGGCGATAAGTTGACCATAACCATGAGCGATCGTGGCGTGCCTTTCAGAATCAGGGATGGTGACAACGCAGACATCACCTTGGAGCCAGACGGAACAATAGTCGCCAATGGCAGGAGTACGCTTGGGGAGTCCTTCCCCGAGGCAGTGAGAGAGAACCCTGACAAGCTCATCGTACCGATACCGGTAGATCCGGAGAACGACCAGTTTCCCAGGGGCCCCAACGACACCTTCCCGATAATAAGCTCGACTGGCGTAGGTGGAGAAGGATGTCATGTTGTAGGTGACAACAGAGATGGTGGCAGCTCGAATGCTGGCGACATGAACTCTAAAGACGGTGTGATCCCTGACACGATCCACGAGAGCCAGGTACTACCCAACACCGGTGGGCTCTCCTTTCTCGTGCCGGTGGCCGTTTTGGTGGCGTTGCTCATCAGTGGAGCGGCGATAGGAGGACTGTCGATCCGGGTGCGGCGATAGCACTCTCTATTGTAGAGAATGTAGGCGGGAGTTAAGAGAAGGAAACTCGCTTCTTAAGGTGGGTGTGATCCTCGAAAAATCCGCACCCGGTTTCAAGGATGCAAGCATACATCGATTGCCCAATTGGCAGGTGTATCTTCGTGAGTTGAACGCTTCTTCGCTCAGAGAACGAAGCTCGTAACGTTTGTCGTAACGCTTGGGAGACGATCGTACTGTAGAGTGGAGTTGTGACAGCAGGGGCAATAGAACAGGGGCGAGGTGTCGGCGGTGCAAGCCAGCGCCTTTCCTCCTGGCTTGCGTGGACTGTATGTGCGCTCTCCTTGATGCTCACAGCCCTCGACTTCCTCCTCATAGCAATGAACGTGAGCTTGAAGACCCCTGCCTACGTCTTCTGGCCCGAGTTGACCTCCCTCGCGGTGGGCTACTCGGTGATCGGGGCTATCATCGCCTCGCGTCTGCCCAACCATCCGATCGGCTGGCTCTGTTGTGCAATTGGACTTAGAGACTCTTTCAAAACCACCGGATCTGGGTAAGTCGAGGATATGGCTAAAGAGTTAGTAACAGACGAACTGTGGGAGATCATCGAGCCGCTGCTACCGCCGAACCGCCTAAACCGGAAGGGGGTAGGCCTCGCGTGGACGATCGAGCTGCTCTAAGCGGCATCATCTTCGTGCTAAAGAGCGGCATACCCTGGGAGATGTTGCCCCAAGAGAGGGGCTGTGGCTCTGGAGTTACCTGCTGGCGGCGATTGCGTGAGTGGCAACAGGCAGGGGTATGGGAGCGGCTGCACCAAGTGCTTTTGGATCGTCTTGGCGAAGCCGACCAGATAGAG
>JBJMHG010000345.1:0-3806 GCA_045807485.1 Actinomycetes bacterium | reverse complement strand
GTCTTGAGAGAACCGGACGTTTGCGAGGTGCCATGAGCCTATATTGAGGCCCAGCTTCGGCTCGGCCTTACTCCGGGCCTGCCTGCATTCCCTAAATACGAATGGGGATGAGAGGCCGCAAGCCTGTTCGGCGGCCATCATCAGAGGGGAAGGACAACGACGTGCGGGGATACAAGACGCTGATGAGCTTCACGGAGTTCCTCAAGGCCGGGTTGGGACCGCGCTATTCGGGGCAACGTCGGACCGAGGACGCCCGAAAGCGAGACGCTGGGTCCGAACAGGACGCAGCCGGTCAGCGGCCACCACTGTGTCGGACCGCGACCTCTGGCGATCGATAGCCGCCACGGCCCCTCTTTCCCCTCTTCTCAACCAACCGGACCAACCGGACCAACTGGAGGGGGTAGCGGTCTGGAGCGAACATATTGAACAGGTGATTGGGAGAGGCGACAACTGCCCGACCAACCGGAGCCGTCCAGTTGGTTGGCGATCCTATTGTGGCGGATGTGAACGAGATCAGGGAGCAGCCACGCTGGACCTACTCGGCAGGGGTGAGGACCGCAGCCGAGGTCATGCGAGTGCCCAGCGTGGGCCGGAACACCAGGACGGCAAACAGCAGCATCGCCGCGAGCACGATCAAAGAGCCCACAGCCGCAGCCGGATCAGCGGCCTCATAGCCCATGTGAATGGCCGCGACTGCAATCGTGAGCACCCCGGTGCCGAACGACCACACGCCCACTTGAACCAGGGCCAGACGGCTGACATCCAGGGCCGGGTTGAGGCGGTAGTAGAGGCCGAACAGAAACAGCGATA
Organism: Actinomycetes bacterium; assembly: GCA_045807485.1. GTDB lineage: Bacteria > Actinomycetota > Actinomycetes > JAHEKZ01 > JAHEKZ01 > JAHEKZ01. The sequence goes on along the minus strand of JBJMHG010000345.1, from coordinate 2,996 downwards.
CCCAGCCGAGCAGGTTCAGGTGGGCGTGGGCGGGCATGGCCGCATGATCGCGGGCAATGGCCATCGCGATACCCATGCCCATCCCGAGCAGCGCGAACAGAACAGCCGTTCGGAAGCTGAGTGTGGAAGCTTTCATGAGAGGTCCCCCGTGTTGTGCGGGGATGCTCTTAGGTCCGAACCCCAGAACCGTCTAGCTCTCACGCGAAATCCGGCCCCGCTCAGTCGCGTTCGAGGGTGCCGATCATGTCCTGAATTTCGCGCGGCCTCAGGATTTTACCGCTCAGGGTGACAATCCACGCCGTCTCGGCGGGGCGCTGGGCGACTGCGGTCAACGCTTCCCGGAGGGTGTCGTAATCGCCGCCCTGCTCGCCCTGGCACTCCGGCCAGAAAACAAGCCGTGCGGGTGTGTCGAGGTTCGGCATGAGGTGTTCTCCTTTCCGGCCGTGTGGCACGGAACGGAGACAAGACCGTGGCGGGAAGCGGTCTCGTTTGACGAGGCTCGATCCGGTAGCCGACCGTCTGCGTTTTCCCCGAGTGGTGGAGGTGTGGAGGCTCTACCCGCGAAGTAGTTATGGAAATAGTATAGAGGCTAGTTTCTGGATTCACCTCCACAACCTCCACACCTTCCACCACCCCCTCGAAAGAGAAGGGAGGGTCTGTAAAGTAGAATCGAAGAAGCCATCCATCTTCGGTTGCAGACTTCGTTGTGAAGGGGGTATAGCCGGAGCCGAGTTTCAGGGGTTCGTAGCACGGCGGCTCACCACCATGCAGGCCGGAATGGGCGTCACTCTGGAGGGGCGTACCGGGAATCAGAAATGTCGGAATTTCTCCTGTGCCGGGTAGCAGGGGGTCTGTTTCCAATGCTGCACGGCTTCCCGACCATTGCGTTTTCAGAAAGGTCGTGAGCCAATGGACAGGGGGCTGCCATCCCATCAAGAGGGAGGTGCTCATGAGAACGTATTACGTCTTCAAAGCTGCAAGCTCCCCTGACCTACGCGGCTTCACCTATGATCCCGCAGGCGAGAGATTGCCCGCCGGGCATGGACCGTGGACCCCGGTGAAGGAGATCGGCCCGGACGACGAATGGACCCAGGACGTGAGCCGAGCGGTGGTGGCTACCGGCATCTTGGACAACGGCTACTACCTTTGGGGTCCCGTCGATCAGCCCGGTTCCTATAAACCCATCATCGAGAGCGACCGCGTCGAAGGAACAGCGGTATACAATCGCGACAATCACCAGATCGGCACGATCCAGCGACTGTTGATCGAGAAGGTGAGTGGCCGGGTCCTCTACGTGGACGTGACGTTTGGAGGCTTAATGGGCATCGGTGTCCATCATCTCACGATCCCGTGGGAGATGCTCGCCTATGACAGAGAGCTTGAAGGCTATCACACGGACATCACGGAAAGTCAGGTCCGAGGGGCCCCTGCCTTTTACGGTGAGGACCGAGTCTGGCCCGATCCCAAGCGCGAGCAGGCGATGAGAGACTACTGGCAGAAATCTTCCTAGCGAACACGTGTCGGGTAAAGAAGGAAAAGATGGGGCAGGTCTTTTGCTGTCACACTCGATGCGATTGGCGAGCTGATTGGCAAGACAAGGGCAGAGAGCGCGAGGCTTGGCTTTCAAGAGGGTTTACGGGCTCACCGACTCCTCAGCGGCAACGGCAGCCTTGTCGAACTCGGCTTCCAGACTTGGATTGGCTCCCCTTAAACCGGCGACCACGTCCCGTGCCCACCGAACGTATTCGAGCCGCCGCTTGACCTCCAAATGGGGTAGCGGCCTCGCCGTGCTAGCCCTGATATTGCTCGCTTTGTAGGCGAGGCTGATCTTCTCGGCAGGAGTTTCTGTTCGCGAGCGGTGGGTGCCTCTTCCTGGAGGGTTGCGAGATGGCTCGGCTGGTTTTCCTCGATCAAGGTGGCTTGGCTGAACTGAGCGATGGGACCAAGTGGCGGATCGCGTATGACTATCTGCCAACAACACGGCTCTGGCTCAAAGGATCGGAAATCTCCGTTGCCGCTCAACCGCACGGCACGATGTGGCCGTATACCCTGACCCATCAACAAACAGGCGAAAGCGTCAGCGCCAGTCCATCACCGGGCGTCTCACCGCCATCCTCCCAAGGCTCTCCCTCCGATCACCGGTCGCAAAACGGCCAGAACGGTACACCACGTCTGTCGTCCTAGGCTGCAGCATTAGCCGCGGTCTGGTCGGCCTTATCGCCTGTCCCCGCTCCGGTTTGTGCCCTTGCGTGATATTCACGGATCATGGCATCCAGCCAAAGCCGCCGAATTTCATCATTCGCAATGAACTGTTGGACGATCTCGGCTGTTGCGCTCGTTCCGCTCCAACACCGCATGGGTCGCCTTCGGCTCAAACACGTGGCGGAAGTTGTCGAGCGAGTTTGAGCGGGCTTGGGCTGAAAGACCCTCGTCTTTTGCGACATCGCCCACAACCTGCTCCATCAGGAGCCGGTCCTCATCGGTGAAGTCCGTCCCGAAGCGGTCGTTGATGGTGCGGATCACCTCCGACAAGGGCGAGGTGGCGTCTTCGTTGGGCTTTGCAGTCCCGACCTCAGTGGGACCGGTGAGAATCCCGGTGTCGCCCGGCGATAGGGTCACGGAGCCTTCAAACGTCTTTTGGAGGCGGTAGTAGGCGAGGCTCACATCATCGTCGACGTTGAGCAGTCCGCCACCCTGTCGCCGGGGGAGCTTCGTGCGAAGGAGCCGCAGGAAGGCATAGGTCTTTTCAAGCTCCACGTCCGTGAACGGCATGAGCTGGCTCACGAACCCGTAAAGGCGAACGAAGGTGTCAAGCGTGGCTCTGAACTCCTCCCGTCGCTCACCGTCCGGCTCGGCCTTGAAGCGCCCTATGGCGGGGTCAATGACGCGATGGAGCAGACCCTGATCACCCGGCTTCTGCTTGGCTTCGGCCTTGAAGAAGACGCGGGCGAAATCCTCGACCTCCTGCCACCAGTAGAACTGAAAGGCGTCGAGGG
>JBJMHG010000344.1:0-2601 GCA_045807485.1 Actinomycetes bacterium | reverse complement strand
GCGGATGCTCTTAGCCTTCCTGTAAGCCTTCACGTCAACGATCATATGGCCCTGTAAGCCTAGAAACCATAGGAAAGCGGCGCCGGTTGAACGTCACGAGGTCAGCTCCGTTTTCCTCCGCGGTCGCGGCGAGCAAAGCGTCAGCTAGGCCCGTGCCATGACTCGGTCTGAAGTTTCGCCTGTAGAGACCGCCGAGCCGCGCCACTTTTTCGGTAACGGGCAGGATAGCGAAAGCCAGGAGAAACTGCTCCAAGGATCGCTCCTCTGCATCGCCCTTGATACCGGCAAATAGCTCGGCGACCGAAACGGCCGAGATACACAGGTCGGACGTGAGGCCTTCAAGATACTCTATCGCCTTGGGTCGGCCTCGAAGGTACTCGATGAGAACGTCGGTATCGAGGAGTAACCGCTCAGCCATACTCCTCTATCGCTCTACGGATAACGTGCCGCGCTCGTCCAGCTCACGCCGAAGCGCTTCGAAGTTCGGCAAGTCGTCGCGCTCCTGCCACATACCTCGCGCGCTACGGAGAAGCTCTGACCTGTTACCTTCCTGGTACCGGCCTATGAAAAGATCCACCGCCTCGCGAATGAGCTCACTTTGAGTCCGTCCGGTACGGCCAGCTATGGCGGCGAGAGCCTCCCTCTCTTCTTCTGTTAGGTAGATCTGTGTCCTTACCACGACACCTCCGATGTATACAGACGATGTATAACACCGGCGGGAGCCACCCGTCAAGTTGCGACCCGGCTACCGCGATGCGTCCTTGCTCCAGCCTCCGCCTGGTTATGTCCCTGTCATCTTGAGGGCATCGAGGACCTCGTCGAGCTCGTCGTCTGAGAGGTCCGTCTTCTCGCGGGCGACTTCGCGGATGGTCTTGTCGTTCTTGTAGGCTTCTTTGGAGATATCGGTTGCCTTATCGTAACCGACCTCGGGGGCCAAAGCGGTGGCGAGCATGAGACTGTTCTCGACGAGCTCGGAAGCACGCTCGGTAGCCTGTATACCCGCGACGCACTGGTCGGCGAAGTTCGAAGCGGCGTTGCCGAGGATCTCGATCGATTGCAGGAGGTTGTAGGCGATGAGCGGGAGCATGGTGTTGAGCTCGAAGTTGCCGCTCTGGCCGGCTAGAGTTATGGAGGTGTCGTTGCCGATGACCTGGGTAGCTACCATCATGGCACTCTCGGCGATCACTGGGTTGACCTTGCCGGGCATGATGGAGGAGCCGGGCTGTACCTCGGGGAGCGCTATCTCCGCCAGATTCGCTCTTGGTCCGGCCCCGAGCCACCGGATGTCGTTGGCTATCTTCATGAGGCTCACCGCCACGGTCTTCAAGGCCCCGCTCGTAAAGACGGCGCCGTCCATCGCGCTCTGAGCCTGGAAGTGGTTCTCGGTCTCCCGTAGCTCGACACCGAAGCGCTCGCTCAGCCTCTCGACGACCTTGCTCGCGAACTCGGGGTGGGTGTTCACGCCGGTTCCGACCGCCGTGCCGCCCAGGGCCACTTCGGTGAGGTCCTCGGAGGCCTTCTTTACGCGTTTGATCCCCCGCTCTATCTGTCCCGCGTAGCCCTTGAACTCCTGGCCGAGGCGTATTGGGGTGGCGTCCTGCAAATGTGTCCGGCCAACCTTGACGACATCGTCGAACTCTTTTGCCTTCTCTTCAAGCGCCCCCTGAAGCTTCTCCAGGGCCGGTATCAGGTCCTCTTTAATGGAGATGAGAGCGGCGAGATGGATGGCGGTCGGGATGACGTCATTCGAGGACTGGCCTTTGTTGACGTGGTCGTTCGGGTGGACGGGCTCCTTGGAGCCGACCTCGCCGCCCAGGATCTGGATGGCCCGGTTGGAGATGACCTCGTTGGCGTTCATGTTGGTCGAGGTACCGGAGCCGGTCTGAAACACATCGAGGACGAACGCAGAATCGAGGCGCCCTTCCACTACCTCCTCCGCGGCCTCCACGATCGCGTCCTTAATCTCCTCGTCGAGACCGCCGAGCTCGTGGTTGACGTTGGCGGCTTCGAGCTTTATGGCCCCGAGGGCCTCTATGAACCGGCGTGGCTTGCGCAGGTCGCTTATCGGGAAGTTGTCGAGGGCGCGCCTCGTCTGGGCGCCGAAGAGGGCGTCGCGGGGGACGTCGATCTCGCCCATCGAGTCTCGCTCTTTGCGGTGAGCCGTCTCTTGCTGCTTCATGTGTGGGGCCTCCTGTCGAAGCGTGTACGCTTGCGTCATATAATTCCCTGTGTAGAGAAGGATTATACGAGAGGTGGTCTTTTGGATTCTCTGCAGCACGCGCTGAAGGAGTGGGCGGTCGCGGTACAGGCGCTAGAGCGAGGCGAGACGGCGCTCGTGGTGCGCAAGGGTGGTATCCGGGAGAAAGCCTTCGCGGTACCCAAGACGCGCTTCCTCTTCTTCAAGAGCTACGAGCACCAGAACCGGGACCAGCTCGAGCCCGCCTACCACTACCTGCTACGGTCCATCCCCGAAAGGCGGGACGACGGGCCGGTGATCTTCACGTCCTTCGCCGAGGTGCACGCAGCCTATGAGGTCTCCGAGGCCGAGGAGCTAGAGTCGCTCTCCCCCTACCACGTCTGGACGCACGAGTACGCCGAGAG
>JBJMHG010000343.1:0-3066 GCA_045807485.1 Actinomycetes bacterium | reverse complement strand
CACCAACGGGCAGGCCTCGATGGCCGTTCCCAGCCACGCGCCCTCGATTTCGACGCAGGCGCGCGCAGCATCAAGCCGAAGTCCATAGCGCTCCAGCAAGCCTTCGCGGATCGGCTTGTCGCGCGTATGCAATCCCCATGTGCCGCCCGGCGGGGGATCGTTCAAGGCGGCGCGAATGCGGCGGTCGAACTTGCCGTCGGGCCTGATGGGCAGGGCGATGTCGGCGATCTGATAGAACCGCGACTGCGGCGGCAGGCGCGGGGCGATATAGGCCAGCGGCTTGTCGAGAAGAAGATAGACCGCGGGCTGCTCGAGCGATTTCGAGATCGTCGGGTTGTACGGATTGGACCAGGGGCGGCGGAACCAGTCACCCGGTTGCGACCACAGCGCAACGGCCAGGGCTACGGCAAGCATCACCGCATTCACGCGCACCGAAGATGTGCGGAGCGAGGCGGATCCGGGCATGCCGGCCATGGAGCGTGCAATCAGCAGCACGATCAAGGGCGCGCACAACAGCTCCAGCACGATCGCGTAGCGCTGGATCGAAAACACCGCGAGCCATGCCGCATAGGAGACGGCGAAGAACAGCAGGAACTGGGTGTCGCGGCGCGTGAAGATATCGGTGCGCGTGACGAGGCCGCGGCCGATGCCGAGTACGATCAGCACGGTTGCGACCGCAAACCGCGCGTCGCGGAACGGATATTCCGAGCTCCTGTTGTCGCCGACCAGCCAATAGAAGGGATAGGCCAGCGCGTCCAGCATGCCCCTCGGCAGGAACTGCCAGTCCATGATGTTCATCGGGACCAATTCCGGGGACTGGAACACGGCGTTGAAGAGCGGGAAAATCGGATTGCCCATCTCGCGCCAGAGCATCAGCCCCCACGCGCCGCCGGTGGCCAGCGCGCCGACCGCGCCGCCAACGCCGAGGCAGAGCGTTGCCAGCAGCGGCCGGCTGGCGGCGAGCACGGCGGCGGCGGCGCCGAGCGCATAGACGGCATTGGTCAGCTTCAGCCCGACGGCCGCGCCGATCAGCAGGCCTGCGAGAACGTAGCGTCCGTGATGCGATCCATCCGCCGACAGGATCAGGACACAGCCGGCCAGGATCGGAAGCGCGGTGAGAATGTCGGAGAAGCTCGTGCCCACTTCCGAAAGCGTCATCGGCCCGACCGCGGCAATCAGGATCGACGCGCCGACCGCGCTCGCCGTCGCGGCTTCCCGCAGCAGGACGCGGACGAGAAAATAGATCAGCAGCAGATTGAGGCCGTGCACCGCGCCCATGATCATCAGGCCGTAGGGCAGCGGCAGCAGATGGCGCAGATAATAAACCGGGAAATAGACGGTCGGATTGAAATAGGTCTGGAAGCCGGGCGGCAGCGCATCAATGCCATAGCGGCCGTTGATCACGGCCCAGACATTGTACTCGTGGTAATTCTGCCAGTCCCAGTTGACGTCTTCACCGACAAACCAGGTGTAGATGGCGCCGGCCAGGAGCGAGCCGAGCGCGATGGCGATCGGCACCAGTACGTTGGTTTGAAGAACCGGCATTTGCCAGGTCCGGTCCGCGGGCCTTGCTGCATCCCTACCGGCGATGTCGGCGGCGTCTGTCACGCTTGTTCCCCGTGTGTCGCCCGGGCGCTCTGGAGTTGGGCGCGATAGACAGCTCTAGGATGCCGGCTTTAAGGATCCGTGAATGTTTTGCCATGCATCGATACGTCCCGGATGGTTCGCAAATCGCGCGTTAACGCTCATTCGCTAGTCTCGCACAGCTTCCCCGCAGGATGGGCCCATGACCTCGGAATTCTCAGCCGCTTCCCTCCGCTCGCCGCCGGGTACGGCGGGTCGGGAAGGGCTGGCGCCGATGCCGTTGCTTCTGATCGGCGTCGTCTTTGCCATCGCCATCGCGCTCCGGCAGGTCGTTCCGCTCAACACCGATGTGAGCTGGCTGCTCGTCATCGGCGAACGCATGCTGGACGGCGAGCGGCTGTTTCGCGACATTGTCGAGATCAATCCGCCGATGGCGCCCTTCGCCTATCTGCCGGGCGTGGCGCTGGCGCGCGTTCTCGGCGTAGATCCGCGACATGTGATCGATGCCCAGCTTCTGCTGCTGGCTGCAGCCTCGCTGTTCGCCGTGTCGCGCATCCTGCGTCTGTCGCCGGTGACGGCCCCGTCGAGATCGGGAGCGTTTGCCGTTTGGGCCGCGGCCGTCGTGACGATCCTGCCGATGCATGTCTTCGCACAGCGCGAACATATCGCGCTGCTCACCTTCCTTCCCGCGCTCGCCGTCTACGCGCTGCGCAGCAATCGCGAGCCGCTGCCGCTATGGGCGATCCTGGTCGCGGGCGCCGGCGCCGGCATCACGCTCGCCTTCAAGCCGTTCTTCGCAGTGCCGGTGGCTTTATGCATCCTGTTTGCCGCCATCCGCTCGCGCTCGTGGCGCGTGCTGTTTGCGCCGGAAAACATCATCGCGGGCGTCATCGTGACGATGGTCAGTCTCGGAACGTACTTCTTCTATTCCGAGTACTTCACGATCACCTATCCGCTGGTTCGCGATACCTATTTGTCGTGGTCGATGCCGGCCGCGGTCATCTTTCTGAACGACGCAACGATGATATCAGCGGTTGCGCTCGTGTCGGTGCTGTTGGCGCGCCAGAAATCGAAGTCGGATCCGGCGTTGCTGGTGGCGATGCTTGCCTCGGCAGGGTTTGCCGTCTCGTTCTTCCTGCAGCGGCGCGGCTGGGCCTACCACTCCTATCCGATGGTCGCGGTCGCCTTGCTCGCAATGGGCTACGTCTTGACGGGAGCGGGCGGCGCGGAATCGCGCTCGCGCCGTTTTGCGGCGGCATCGGTTTTCGTCATGGCCGCAACCTTCGCGTTCGGCATGCTCTGGTTCAACACCACCGTCTATGTCGGCCCGATCAGGCAAGCGATCGCAGACCTCAAACCGAATCCACGCATCCTGGTGCTGAGCGGTGAGGCAGCGATCGGGCACCCATTGGTGCGCGACGTCGGGGGGGTGTGGGTTTCCCGGCAGGAGAATCTGTGGCTTCGGGCGTTTACGCTGGTAAC
>JBJMHG010000342.1:0-2679 GCA_045807485.1 Actinomycetes bacterium | reverse complement strand
AAAAAACGACTCCGTTCGGCCACCAGGAATCCATAAGCCGCAACGCATAACGTGGCGTGATGATGGAACCCGCGCCAACCACGTCCTTCGTAGTGGCCCAAGCCGAGTTCCTGTTTCAACTCCTGATAGTCCCGTTCGATGATCCAGCGATGCTTGCCCATGTGGACGAGTTCCATCAGGGCGGTGTCGGCCGGAAGAGTGGATAGCCAGTACTTGGTCGGTTCCGATTCCTCGGCCGGCCACTCGATCAACAACCATTCTTCCGGATGCGGTTCCGATCGCCAGTAGTCGCGGTGTGCGGGACGCACGCGTAAAGCCGCAAAGCGGGACTGGAGTCTCTGTTTCACCCCTTGCCGCCACGCCACTTTCTTCCATGCATCGGCCGGAAGAGACAGGGCAAGGTCTTTTACCGAAACCGGTTGATTCGTCGTATCGCGTTGGAGCAGTTTGCGCGGCCGTCCGGTGTTGCCTTTGCGGGGCGGCGCAGGTTTCGGTTCTTCGCCCGGCTTCCATACCGTTGTGCTGCTCTGGATTCCCACGATATAGGCCATCTGCAATTTCGCCAGTTCCGCTCGGAAACCAGTGTCGTTCCCGTACCCGGCGTCGGCCAACACCATGCCTTGCGGAATGCCCCGTTTACGCGCGCGACGGATCTGGTCCAGGGCAATTTCGGGCTTGGTCTGAAACTGAATCGAATCCGGCACTCCCGTCTTTTTCCGCCGTTCACGGTCTTCGATCCAACATTGTGGCAGGTATAGGCGGTACGCCACCGGCATGCTCGCCTTTTCCGTCGTCACCGAAAGGCTGACTGCGACCCGGCAGTTATCCTGTTTGCCGACTTGGCCGCAGTACTGTCGGGCCACTCCCACAGACTCCCGACCTTTTTTGGGAAATCCGGTGTCATCGACCACCCACGCCACCACCGGATCACGGCGCAGCATGGCTGGGATCACCAAATCCAGACAGCGATCCAGCACCGCTTCGTCACTCCAGGGAGCGTCAGCGACGAGATGATGCAGTGACTGATGCATGCGCCGAACATTGTCGCCAGCGAGTCGCGCGGCCATGGGTTCAACGCTTTTCCGTTCCCCGGGCAGCAACAGGCCGGTGCAATAGTTCTTGAGTGGCTGGTGACGATCGGCATGCCCTGCGGCTTTCGCCAGGCCCTCGATATATGCCGCAAAGCGCTGTTCCTGTGGGCCTGGCGCAGTCTTGTCGCCCACGGAAACAATTCTACACTAAAATGTTATTTTCTAACACAGTAGTACTAGTGTCCTGAGTTGGACATTCGTTGAAAAAGCTGTTCAACCTTCCCAAGGATCAAATCCGCGTCGGCTTTCCACACAAGGGCTTCGGATTTTGATTTCGTTGATCGATGTAGGCGAGCGTGGCATTTTCCAATTGTCGGACCGCAGTGTGGCTGCCCCGTCGCACGCAGCGTTCGGTCACCTCTGCGAACAGGCGCGCCACGAGATTCAACCAACTTCCGCTCGTGGGCGTGAAGTGGACGTGATAGCGAGGATGGCGCGCTAACCACGTGCGCACTTTGCTTACCTTGTGGGTGCCGTAGTTGTCCATCACCAGATGAACTTCCAGCCCGCGCGGTAAATCGGCATCGACCTCGCTGAGGAATCGCAGGAACTCCTGATGCCGGTGCCGTCGATAACAGTTGCTGATGGTGACACCGCTGGCCACATCCATCGCCGCAAACAGTGACGTCACTCCGTGTCGTTCATAATCGTGCGATTGCCGCGCCGGCACACCGCCAACGGCAAAATAGGCTGCGTCCGGTTCAGCGCCTGCACCTGACTCTTTTCGTCAACACATAAGACGATTGCCCGATCCGGCGGAGCCATGTATAGACCGACGATATCCCGCAACCTTTTCAACGAATTGAGGATCTTTGGAGAGTTTAAAGTTCTCCACCCGGTGCGGTTGCAATCCAAAGGCATGCCAAATTCGCACCACAGCGGTCTGCGAAAAACCGGCGTTTTCCGCCATCAGTCGGGTGCTCCAATGGGTGCTGGGCGCCGGCATCGACTCCAAAGTCTTGGTGATGACTGCCTCTACCTGCTTGTCCGTGATCGAGCGCGGAGCACCCGGCCGGGGCTCGTCGAGTAAGCCTTCCAATCGATTCACTCGAAAACGCTCCCGCCATTTACAAACAGTGGCCCCGGTGATCTGAAGTTTCTTGGCGACCCCTACATTGCTCAAACCCTCATCGCAGCCGAGGACGATGCGAGCGCGCATCGCCATGGCCTGTGCCGAGTTCGGGCGACGAGCCAACATCGCTAGTTTTTCTCTTTCCTCAGCCGTGAGGTCGAGCGGTTTGGTGGGGACGTCCGATACCCATGCCTCAGTATGAGCGTATCGCAACCATATTTCAACGAATTGATGACTCACCACACTAGTACGGGACTTGATAACGATCCAATCACAATCAGCCGTTCCGTCCAAGAGCCTCTTTCCCTAAAATGCTTTCGACGGTTTCGGAGTACCGCCTTAGTACGGACAGAACTTTCCTGGCGGGCGGACTCGCTGCATACTCGCAAAGTCGGGCGGTCGTAGATGAGCCGGCCAACACTCTGCCTGGGGCACGATTCGTCTCCTTGTTCGTGCCCCCGCTTTTGGAGGATTTAGACAATGAGTGCGTCCGAGTCAGTATTGGGCCAGGCAACG
>JBJMHG010000341.1:0-3154 GCA_045807485.1 Actinomycetes bacterium | reverse complement strand
TGGTTGAGGATCGACTGGTCGAGTGGCGGCGGATGCTTCGTAACACGCCGACGGCACGCGTGGTGCTCGACCGCGTACCGTGGCGAGCGGGATGCGGACTTCGGAGAACTGCTGCGGCGGGTTGCGAACCGTAAAGGGTTGGCGTCCCCAACGGGATTCGAACCCGTGTTTTGGCCTTGAAAGGGCCACGTCCTGGGCCTCTGGACGATGGGGACGCACGAGCGAGAACTTGAAATGATACTACGCCTTGCGCTCCGATGTTCGACACTGACGGCGTCGACGGTTTCGCCCGCGGCGATGCCGTCGCCGTCAACGACGGATTATTGCAGGCGCCCCGATCAACCTCTCTGCTTCTTCAGTCCTCGTTGGAGGTCGCCAACAACGTGGATGCGTTCGAGTGTCATGCCCCTCGGTGGACACTTCAAATCCGGTCTTTGTGGACAGTTCGAATCCGCCCATTTCCTGCGTGGTATACAGATTATGGTTTGGGTCGTGAGTCAGTTTGAACTGGCTCGCGGCATCCCTGTTAAAGTCATCTGAATCACGCTGAGGTTCGACATGATGGCGTACTTCACAGGTGCATCTTCCGGCTTGGACGGTAGACGCTTCAGTAGCTCGCCAATGCCGTTTATGGCTCTGAGGATCTCTTTGGCCTGTTCGTGACTCACGGTGATGTCGTTCATCATTGCGACTCCAGTAGTCCGACAGGCAGGCCCATCATCGCACGGGCCGCTGCCGTCCGCTTCGGCTAAAGGTTTATCTCACGCCTTCCTCATGGTGGCAAATCGCCGTGCAGCTTCGTGCGCCACTTGCGCGGCACTTGAGCACGTGTGCGTGATGCAGCCCAGGTTCGTCAGCGCATTTGCTACTCCCGTGACACACCGGTCATGATGGTTGCCGCACCCATGACGCGGGCTGCCGAGATCGTCGCCAGACATATCGTGTCTCGGATCGGCGCAATTGTTCCGTCTTCTCATTCTACGGTTCTGATATTCCCGGATTGACGTCGTGGCCACAGCGCTCAGCCACATCATCCCGCTCGCCTTCGCCTCGGGACTGAACCTGTACGCGACCGTCGCGGTACTCGGTTTGTGCTCGCACTACCATCTGGTCACGCTGCCGGAGCAGTATCGCGCGTTCGACCATCCGCTCGTGATCGGTGCCGCGCTGACGCTCTACGCCATCGAGTTCGTTGCCGACAAGATCCCCTGGCTCGACTCGTTGTGGGACGCGGTGCACACGGCGGTGCGGCCGATCGGAGGCGCGATCATTGCCGTCAATACGCTTGGCGGGGCATCGCCGGCGCTCACGGCTGTGGCCGCGCTCGTCGGCGGCTCGGTGGCGGCGACGACGCACCTCGCCAAGGCCGGGACGCGCGCGGCGGTGAATACGAGCCCCGAACCGTTCAGCAATTGGGTGTTGAGCTTGAGCGAGGACGCGCTTGCGATCGGGATCTCATACGGTGCGCTGCGGCATCCGCTGGCGGCGCTGATGGTTGCGCTCGTGCTTCTCGCAGCGATTGCCGCTTGCTCGGTGATCCTGTTTCGCGCCTTGGCGAGGCGCTTCCGCCGGCGGTCGGAGGGGCGAGCCTGACGTAAGTGACACGAGAGTTGCGGGAGATGACCGCTGCTGTGAGGACCACGGCAGGCCTGAAGGCCTGCGCGACGAACGACGCCGCCCGCGCAGGCCTGCCGCCTACGCGCACGCCCGCGACAGTGGTGCTGTCACTATCCCGTCGCGCCCGTCGTCTGAATGTCGTACAGACGCGCGTAGACGCCGGCCTGTGCGAGCAGCGTCTGATGTGTGCCGGTTTCGACGATCTCGGCGTCCTTGACAACGAAAATCACGTCCGCGTGCCTGATCGTGTCGAGATGGTGCGCGATCACCACGGTCGTCCGCCCCTTCATCAGCCGTTCGAGCGCTTCGACGACTGCGCGCTCCGATGCCGCGTCGAGGCCGGACGTCGGCTCGTCGAGAATCAGAATCGGGGAGTTCCGGACGATCGCTCGCGCAATCGCAATCCGCCGCCGCTGACCGCCCGACAGCGTCACCCCGCGCTCGCCGACCATCGTTCCGTACCCGTGCGGCATGTTGACGATGAAGTCGTGCGCGTTCGCGAGCTCGGCCGCGTGCACGGTTTCCTCCGGCGGCGCATCGGGCCGGCCGTAGGCGATGTTCTCCCAGATCGTGCCGCGGAACAGCAGCGTGTCCTGGAGCACGAAGCTGACTTGATCGCGCAGCGACTTCAACGTGAACTGGCGCACGTCGATGCCGTCGATCTTCACCGCCCCCGATTGCGGATCGAAGAAGCGCGGAATGAGGCTCGCGATCGTCGTCTTGCCGGTCCCCGACGGCCCGACGATCGCCGCCACCTGCCCCGGTTCGATGCGAAAGCTGACGTCCTTCAGGATCCGGATATCCGATCCGTAGCTGAAAGTGACACGATCGAATTCGATCCGGCCGGCGAACGGCGGCGCCTGGCTCGATGCCGGCAGATCGCGGACCCGGCTCTCGCTCGCCAGCACCTCCTGGATGCGCTCGTAGCTGATCGCGGCCTTCGAGACGACGTTCGTCATTTTCGAGAGATCGCGCATCGGCTTGTAGGTCTTGCCGAGATAGGCGAGGAACACAATCAGCTCGCCGGTGCTGAGACTCCCGCCGAGTATCAAATGCGCGCCGTAGCCAAGCACGAGACAGGTTCCAATCGCCACGATGACGTCGACGAGGGGCGAGAGCTTGGCTTTCATGCTCCGCGCCTGCAGCGCAGCCTGGACGCTGTGCTTGCTGTCCATCGTGAAGCGCCGGTCTTCGTAGTCTTCGCGCGCAAACGCCTGGACGACCTGAATCGACGTCAGCACTTCGGCGACGCCCGACATCAGCTCGCTTTCCTGCTTGCGCAGCGCGCGCGACGCTTTCTTGATGCGGCGCGTGTAGAAATACACGACCGCGAAGAGCACCGGCGCGACCGACAACGCGATGAGCGTGAAGCGCCAGTTGACGTAGAACATCACGCCAATCATGCCGGCCAGCGTCATCAGGCTCACCAGGACCCCGAGCAGGGCGGTGTTGATGAAGTCCTGGATCGCATCGATGTCGCTCGTCACGCGGCTGATGAGATCGCCGGTCCGCGATTCGCCGTGCTCGAGCAGCGAGA
>JBJMHG010000340.1:0-3027 GCA_045807485.1 Actinomycetes bacterium | reverse complement strand
CCAAGTCGGGTCGTAGCAGTTCTTGTACTGATTGGTGTTGCCGTCGGGGTAGGCGTTATCTCCGAGGGTGAAGACGGTCACCGGTGCGTTCGCGCTAGTAATGGTGCTATCGACCACCTTCGCCGTGTCGTAGTCGCGGTTGTAGTTGCACGAAGCTATGTCCCCCGCCCCGACCAGGGTTGCCTCTGGGGCTACTACCTGCGCTCGCGGCGCTATCGGGTGTCGCCGCGGCGGCGTTCCTCGCCCGACGCGTCGCAAGGTCGCGATACCGTTGATGCCGCCCGAAGGTCCGTGATCGGCGAAGGCGAGCGGTCCTCCCGTCAAGTCGAAAGGATGGGAGGGGCGATATCCGCCTCAAGGTGAGGTCTGCGGCCAAGCTAGGCCACAAATAACGCGCCGGGCTGCAGCCGGGCTTGGCAGAAACGGGTGCATGAAGGCCCTGGAGGGAAGGCCAAGACCGCCCCATCGGCGCTCGGGCTCGGGGTACGCGAACACCCCGAAGCGCCTAGACTGGTGCTTGAGGAGATACCGGGAACCGATGCGAGGGAGAAGCGCGTGATACGAGAAGCGTTGTGGTCGGCTTGGGACGGTCCCGGGCTCGGGCACTTGCGCCTGAGGGTGCGCGACAGCGGCACGGTCGCCGACGGCCTGATACTGGGACTGGAAGAAGGATGTCCGTTCCGCCTAGCCTACGAGGTGCGCTGCGACCGGCTCTGGCGGGTGCGATACGCCCGCGTGGGCGTCCCCGGGGAGCCGCCGAAGGTCGAGCTACTCTCCGACGGGGAAGGCACCTGGGCGACTCGTGACGGACGGGCCGTGAGGTTTTTGGAGGGTTGCGAGTACGTGGATGTTTCCGCTACCCCGTTCACGAACACCCTCCCCATTCGCCGCCTCGGACTCGTGCCTGGCGAGTCCGCCGAGATCTCCGTCGCCTACTTCGACGGGACCGAGCTCCAACCCTGGTCCGAGCCTCAGCGCTACACCTGCCTGGAGGAAGGCGCCGAGGGTGGACTCTACCGCTTCCTTAGCCTCGACGGCGGGTTCACCGCGGACCTGCCGGTGGACGCCGACGGCCTGGTGCTCGACTACCCGGGGCTGTTCAGGCGCGTTCTACCTTAGCCGCGGTTCGCGAGCAGGGCCGTTGTGAGAGGGCGTACTCCGCGCCGTCGCTCATCCCGGGTAAGAACGGGCCTTCCGAAGCCCCCGCAGACGGATGCGAGGATGCCTTCTCACGAGGGCTTTCGGCACCGGTCTTAATGCTCTAGCATACCCCTCGTGGGAGAGGACCGGAACGCAACCCAGGACAGAGTAACGATACAGGAGGCTGCTCGCCGGCTCGGTGTCAAAGAAGATGCCATCCGCAAACGCATCCAACGGGGGAGTATGCGGCATGAAAAGGCCGAAGACGGCCGCGTGTATGTGTGGGTGGACGCAACCCAGTACATGACCCAGGACACCAGACATGCATCACAGGACACGACCCAATACACGGCCCAGGACGAGCGGTTGGAGGATCTGCGGGAGCAAGTAGGCTACCTGCGTCGCCAGCTGGATGAGGAGCGGGAAGCCCGACGGCGGGCGGATACGATCATCGCGCAGCTCGCACGGGCGAACGAGGAGCAGGCCCGCACGATCCGGGAGCTAGAAGCCCCACAGGATGCCCTAGAGAACGCCGAGTCTCTAGAGGAGGCGCCGGAGGGGGCAGAGCCCCGCTCCGCACAGGGAGGGGTCCAGGATGATCTCGATGCCGAACGCGCACGCCGGCAGATGGCGCAGGAGCGCGTGGCGGACCTAGAGGCCGACATGGCGGATCTCGAGGCCGAGTTGGAGGCCTACGGAGGCGGGCGAGAATCCCCGCAGACGGTCGAGGAGACTTGGGATGCTGAGCCCCAGTCCGCCGCCGCGGGAGTTTTTTCTCAAGGGGAGGCACGGCCGCAGTCTTGGTGGCGAACGAGGATCGGAAGCATCATCGGTGGCTGCTTGGTGTTGGTCTTTTTTATCCTCGTGGGATTCGTAGTGACGACCTTGATCCTAAGATAGATTCCTGCGGCACCCTTATCCGCTTTAAGCACGCCAACGGCCGAAGAAGCCGTAATGCGGAATTGACTTTGTTTATGGGATGCTGAAGCCGCGCTCCTCAAAGCGGTGGGGAGAAGAGCGACGCACGGAAACCCCGTCCGATTCGGTATCCGGTCCCGACCGGTCCTCGTGTCGGGGGATGTCTGCAGACCCTTCGGGGCGCGCCAGGGGGGCGTTCGGATCGCCCGCGGCGGCGAGCGCCTCTTCGGCGTGGTCGATGACCCGTCCGAGCAGGCCTACCACGTTGGTCTCGAGCTCGGCCGCTTCCCATCGGTCTTCTCCCAGCCAGACCTCGGTCGGCTTCGTGGGATCGTCCGTGGGGATCGTAATCCAGGCTATCGGCGGCGAGGGGATCGCCGTTCTCGACCGGCTCGAAACGATCACCTGGGGAGCCAAGCTCGCCGCTTTCCGTTCCAGCCCCTCCAGCGTGGTGCTCGACACCTCGACGTGCGGGCGGAGCAGCCGGATGCACGCCGCGATCACCTCACGATAGGAACGGTACTCTTCCTCCATAGCCACGAGGATCCTCAAGCGTGATCTCCCCCTTCCCCGTTTAGAACCCGCATGTAGCCTCATCTCTTCAATAGCCTAACGATAGCGGCCAAAAGCGCGTAACGCGTGTGCTGATTGGCACATGTTTATAGGTGAGCGAGGAATGGGTCTCCGAAACGTGCCAGGTGGCCTATATACTCCCGGACCACCGTTTTGCTACAGTATTTGCAAAGGTGGGGCTTTGTACGGGTGCGAGCCGCTCTTCGGGTTGCGTAGGGCGGTGTAGGTTCCCCTAAGCGGCGCAGGCGGGGAGACTATGTAGTTGGTAGCGCACTACCATAACGACGGATATTTCGACCCTGATGCAGCGAGGGCAAGCCTTGCTCTCAACCTTGCGCTCAAGATCGTTCTTGCGTTCGTCGTGGCATCCGCCTTGTGTTTGATCGCCTTATCTTT
>JBJMHG010000339.1:0-2758 GCA_045807485.1 Actinomycetes bacterium | reverse complement strand
ACGAAGTGTTTCACGCTGATCCCCCTTTACTCGACCCGACGATGAACGCAGCGTATGCGAGCGTGAATGCGAAGCCGGCGACTTGAATAATTTTATTTTGCAATCCGTATTTTCCGTCGCAG
The DNA here is from genome assembly GCA_045807485.1 of Actinomycetes bacterium. Classification (GTDB taxonomy): domain Bacteria; phylum Actinomycetota; class Actinomycetes; order JAHEKZ01; family JAHEKZ01; genus JAHEKZ01. The sequence continues at coordinate 2,636 of JBJMHG010000339.1, read as the reverse complement.
GGGGGTTCGGTTCCTGACAAGGTTGTATCGATAAGCCAGAAGTTCGGCTTCACACTATAAGATTCGTAATCACTCGTCTTCAAACTGCTCGATGCAAACAACATGCAAAAACGTGAAAACGGACAAGAATTCGTGACTGCGTGAACGAATATTCTGCGTGGAGGACAATATGTCACGCGAATCAGACTTCGAAAAACTACGTGAGATGATCAAGGACATCGACTTCTGTATGTTGACCACAGTCGACGAGAGCGACGATCTGCACAGCCGGCCGATGTCGCTGAATGGAGACGTGGACGATGAAGGCAACCTTTGGTTCTTTACGTCCTCAGAATCACACAAAGCGAGCGAGATCGAACGAACTCCCAACGTGAACGTCAGCTTCGTCGACACCGATGATCAGCATTACGTCTCGATCTCCGGCATCGCGGAGCTCGTACACGACAAACAAAAGATTAAGGAGCTCTGGAAACCTGTGCTCAAAGCGTGGTTTCCCGACGGTCCGGATCAACCTGACGTTGCGTTGCTTAAAGTGAAGATGACGAAAGCGGAGTATTGGGATGGACCATCGAGCACGATTTCTCAAGCCGTAAGCTTTGTCTCCGCAATCTTCAGCGGCAAGCAAGTCGAGCTCGGCGAGAATAAAAAACTGGAGGGAATGTAGTGGACGTCCTTCCCTCCTACCTCGCTGGCTGACCGCTCACTCAGCGCGGAGCGCGATCGTCGGGTTCACTCTAGTTGCCCGTCGCGCCGGTATGTAAGAAGCCGCAAGTCCCACCGCGATAAGCACAGCCGAAACGCTGCCGAACGTTAGATAGTCAGTCGCGGTCACCCCGTACAGAAGGGTTGCCATCAACCGAGTCAGCGCGTATGCCGCTATCAATCCTGCTGCCACGCCTATCAGTGTCAGGATCAGTCCCTGCCGCAGCACCAGGCGCAACACGTCCATTTTCTCTGCGCCCAACGCCATCCGGATTCCCAGCTCGCGCCTGCGGAGCGTAACCGTGTAATTCATCACGCCATAGACTCCTACGGCCGCCAACATTAACGCCACCCCAGCGAAACTGAGGAGCAGCGTCATGTTGAAGCGCCGGCCGGAGAGCGATTTTGTGAGAACCTGGTCCATCGTCTCTACGTTAGTCAGCGCTTGCTCTTTATCGATTGAATAGATGGCCCGTGTAACAGGCTGGATCAAGCTTTCAGGGTTCGAGGAAGTCCGCACCACGAAGCTCATAAAAGGTAACGGCGCTTGCTTGAATGGCAGATACATCATTGCGGATGAGTCGGCGTCCAGCCCGCTTGTCTTAACGTCGCCTACTATACCGACAATCTCACGCGGTCCTTGCTCGCTATGAAAGGAAGGCGTTAGCCGCCTGCCGATCGGGTTTTCTCCCGGCCAGAATCTCCGCGCCATTGCCTCGCTGATGATTACAACCGGCACGGACTTGTCACGATCCTGATCGCTGAAGAAACGCCCCTGTCGCAGCGGAATGCCGATGGCTCGGAAATAGTCAGGGGTGATGTAACGCGTCTGGGCCATCGGCTGCTCTGCGATTGCGGCTGCCGGCCGACCTTCGACAGTGAAGGGTTGTGTCGATCCGCCTCCAGCCAGGGGAACCCTCGTAGTAGTGCCCACGGAAACGACACCAGGCACGGCGCGGATCTGTTCGATCGCTCGGTCAACAAACGCGAGCCGTTGGTGAGGTTCCGAATACCTGATCCAATTTAAGGCGACGCTCATCGTCAATGCATTGCGGGTGTCGAACCCGGGATCGACATTTTGCAATTTCCAGAAACTGCGAATCATCAGCCCGGCGCCGATCAGCAGGACCAGCGACAGAGCCACTTCGGAAATCACCAGTGCCTTCCGTGTATGCTGCTTGATGGGGCTGCCGCCGGTTCGGCCTGAGCCTTGTTTTAGAGTCTCGCTGATGCTGGTCCTGGTGAACTGCAAAGCCGGTACGATCCCGATAATGATGCCGGCCCCAAACGACACCAAAAGAGTAAAGCCCAGGGCCCACATATCAATACCGATATCGCCTGAGTTAGGCAGGCTGCCCAGTCGGACCAACATCCTACTCCCCCAGATGGCGAGCAGAAGCCCAAGCAGTCCTCCAGTAACGGCGAGCAGAACGCTTTCGGTAAGTAGTTGCCGGATCAATCGAGCCCGCCCAGCCCCGAGCGCGATACGCACCGCCATCTCCTTCTGGCGGTTTGCGCCTCTGGCGAGCATCAGGTTCGCTACATTTGTGCAGGCGATCAACAACACGAAGGCCACGGCACAGAAAAGCACGAGTAATGCGAGCCGGATATCGCCGACTAGATCGTCGCGGAGCGGGATCACCACCGCGCCCCAGCCTGAGTTCTCCTGAGGGTATTGTTGTTCGAGCCTGCTCGAAATCGTACTCATCTCCGCCTGCGCCTGCTTCACTGAGACGTTCTTCTTTAAACGCGCGATCACGAGGTAGTCGTGAATTGATCGGGTTTGACGTTCCTTGTCGTCCCACGCCAGCGGCACCCATAGCTCAGCCTCCCGCGGAAACTCACATCCGGCGGGCATGATGCCTACCACAGTGAAACTTCGGCTGTTGAGAGTCAGAGTTTGACCGATTATGTTCGGATTGGCCCCGAAGGCT
>JBJMHG010000338.1:0-2781 GCA_045807485.1 Actinomycetes bacterium | reverse complement strand
CGAGGCGCTCGGGCAGATGGTCCTGTGGTGAACCTCTATGAGCGCCTTGACCCCGTGGGATCTGACAAGTTCCTCGACCCCTGCAAGAAACTCCCTGGCCGAAGCGAATAGCTCCCTGTAAGAGCGCCCGTCGGGGGCGCCGGCACCGACCCGTATCTGGGACGCGCCCGCCGTTACGGCGAAGCGCATCGCCTCGTCCGCAGCCTCCAGGTCGCCGACGGCGACGTAGGTGCCAAGCCCCGCTATCTCAAGACCCGCCTCCTCCGAGATGCGGCGCGCCCGATGGGCCTCCTCTTCCGTCGGCGCCAGGGTGCAGAGGTTGTTCCCCCAGAAAGTGAACTCCTCGCCCCTCGCCTCCTCGGGGACGCGGGTAACGCGCCACTCCACGCCGTCGTAGCCGGCGTCCTTTAACTCCCGTACGGCCTCCTCCGGCGTCATGTCAGGCAGGCCTACAGTAAAGACTCCTACCTTCATTGATCCCTCCCTCTTCGGTTCCATCATGTCAGGCCATCAGAGCAACCGGATCCCAGAGAGCCGGGCTCGCCAAGTAACGGATAGATCCCGCCCCGTGCGTTGTGGCTGTGTTACCTGGATCTTTTTTGCCCGTGCCACCGCCGTGCCCGTCTCCTACCTCCAAAGAAGTGTGGACACAATTATGGCGCGATCCATCTGCCAGGTGGCGTGATTCAGGGCCGAATTTTCGAGTACGTGTATACCTTGGTCAAGGAGTGCTATATAGTTTGCCCGACTGTAAGCTTGAGCAACCAGGTCTCCAGTCGCAGGAGGGTGTGGTGCGGTATCTCGCTTTGATCTCGTTGACGGTGTTTCTAGCTTCGGGTCTGGTGCTTGTCGATGCACGGACCGAGCCGGTAGTTGCAGCAGCCGCAGTCCGCGGACCCGACCAGATCCTTGGTGCCCCCCGCTACAGCCAGACTATGGTAGAGAGCTACGCCCGCTCTATCGACTGCAGCCGCTATATCATGAAGGCTATCCCGATCTACTACAGGCTCGCCCCGAGGAGGAACATAGCGCCTGACGTGCTGGTAGCCCAGGCCATCGTCGAGACCGGGAGGGGATACTACGGAGGAGACTCCAAACCCTGGAACATGGCCGGCATCAAGAAAGGCGGCGAGGTGGGTGACGATCCAAAGGACTTCGAGGTGCCTCCGACCGCCTATGAAGGGGTCAGGATGCACGTCAACCATATGGCAGCTTACACGGGCGAGAATCCCATCGGCGAGCCGCACGACCGCTTCTACGACGCCCGCGCAGCCCAGAAGCAGCGCGGGTGGTGGGTGAGGAGAATCAGCCAGCTAGGAGACGGAATTTGGGCCGAAGACCCAACGTACGCGACCAAGATCCGGAACCACCTCGATAACATGGATCGACCCTAGCTAGTCAGCATGTCAGCCGGGCATCTCGTCAGCTTTGAGGGCGTCTTGCGTTTGTCGTGGGTCCCAAAACTCCCGCATTGTTTGCTACAGAGTATGGTGATGAGCGGTAGCCTTGCTAGCGGGCTCTTGTTGACCGGCCAGAGGGCAAGCAGAGACCAAAGCCCAGGCACTTACTTCCCAAGGACCCCCTCTCGCTAGGACGCCTCTTAGCGAGGAGCTGCTATTCTTAGTCCTTATCCGAAAACTGCCATAGATGGTAGCGCAGAGGCTGAGAAGCGAACCTCTGTTAGCGACACTGAGGAGAGTACGCGAGATTATGGCCCGCACGAAACCATCGAAGGTGAGCGACGAGTTTTGGGAGAAGGTTCGACCTTTGATCCCTCCTGCACCCTCCCATGCCAAGGGTGGCAGGACTCCAATGGACCACCGCGATGCCTTGGCAGCCATGATCTACGTTTTGCGCACCGCCATCGAGTGGAACGCGCTGCCCAGCCAGATGGGAGCCTCTTCCACTGTAGATGAGCGCTACAAGGAGTGGCAGAGGGTGCGATTCTTCGAGGAGCTGTGGCGAGTGGGGCTGGCCGAGTAGGAGGAGCTGGAAAGCATCGAGTGGGAGTGGCAAGCCCTAGAGGGGGTGATGAGGAAGGCCCCTTTAGGAGGAGACGCAACTGGCAAGAACCCCCACCGCGATCGGGCCAAGATGGGGCCAAACCTAGCATGCTCACCGATGGAGCTCTGGCATCCCCTTGGCGGTGGCTCTGTCGAGGGGCCAACAGCCACGACTCCAAACTGCTGGTGGGGACTTTGGAGGGGCTTGTGGTGGCGCGCCCTGCCCCAAGCGAACAAAACAGGATGGGCGCTACTGCTCCGAGCAGCACCTGTGCCTGGAGGCGGCCTACGACTCCGATGTGAGGTGCGCCAAGAGCTAGAGCCTAGAAGCTAGGAGCCCCACATCTCTGCCGCCGACAACAAGAAGGGAGGCGAGCGTAAAGAGGCCCGCCAGCACCTCGGTGGTAGAGCGAGGCGCTGGGTGGTAGAGCGGACACATTCGTGGTTGAACCGCTCCCGGCGGCTACTGGTGCGATGGGAGAACAAAACCGAGAACTATCTTGGGTTCATTCACCTGGCCTGCGCCCAACTTATCTTCTCCAAGATATTGGTTTCCGGATAAGGACTTAGCTGGACTTTGGCCATTGGTGAGCGAAAGGGGTAGGGTACGCTTGTCACCGCAATCCGCCGAAAGAGGTGATTAAGATGCGCACCCTACCAACCATGATGATACGGGTCCTGGCCCCCTTCGCGCCACTGTTCTCCAATTGCGTCTGGCAGCATGTTCAACTGTTGCTCACAGGTTTTATCCTCGCCCCAGGCAAGCGAACCGTAGCCT
>JBJMHG010000337.1:0-2547 GCA_045807485.1 Actinomycetes bacterium | reverse complement strand
TGCCGGATCTTGGCGGATCACCGTGTTGGGGTTTCCTGCAACGGTTGATTTCTCAAATGGTCCACTTCTGCTGCATCTGACTGCTAGTCGCCCAGTGAGAACCGGCAACAGGGCACCTTCGTGAGGGTTAGTCGAGATTCTGGGCTCGATCGGAGTGGAAAAGCGCGACTAACGCTCACGAACCGAGGTTGGACGCCGGGCGAGCGGCTAGTCGTTCTCCATCGTTTGCGGGCGCATGCCGGTGGCCTGATGGACGATGCGGCGGGCCACCGACACCGCGTGGTCGGCGAAGCGCTCGTAGAAGCGGCTGATCAAGGTGACGTCGATCGCAGTCTCGACGCCGTGGGACCAGTCCGGCGACAGGATGGTCATGAACATCTGGCGGTGCAGCTCGTCCATCCGGTCGTCCTCGACCTCAAGCCGCAGGGCGTGGGCCACGTCGAGGGTCTTGATGATTTCGCCGGTCTCGTGCACGAGCCGGACGGCGAGGTCGCCCATCTCGCGAATGGTTTCGTGCAGCTCGTCGGGGACGGCGTGGTCGGGGTACCGACGCCGCGCGCTCTGCGCGATGTGCTCGGCGAGGTCTCCCATCCGCTCCAAGGTGGTGCTGATCCGCAGCGCGCCCACCAGGGTGCGCAGCTCGCGGGCCACCGGCGCCTGAAGGGCGATGACGTCAAGGGTCAGGTGCTCGAGGGCGTCCGCGCGCTCGTCGATGTCGACGTCGCTGGCGATCACCGACTCGGCGGCTTGCAGATCGGTCTCGAGCAGCGCCCGGGTCGAACGACCCATGGCGTCTCCCACCATCTGGGTCATCTCGACGAGGCGTTCGCTGATCTCGGCCAGTTGCTCGTGGTACTGCTCACGCATGCTGGAAGCCTATGCCGTCGAGGGTGAACAGCGGGTGTGCCCAGGTGAACCTCAGTCTTCACCTCGGTGAACATCGTCCGAATGTGAGGCAGATTCGGCTCTGCCCAGGCAAACCGCGACGGACGGCGTCCTACTGTTGAGGCGTGTCCGAGCCGAGCCCGTTGGATGGGCCTTCGCGGTCCGGGAGCCCGTTGCCCGGCACCGAGCCGATCCCGACGTCCTCGGACGCCGGCGCGGCTGACCTGCCCGCCGGGGCAGAGGCGGTGCTCGCGGCGCTGAGGTCGACCTGGGTGGTGCTCGACGAGCGCGACCGCGTGGTGCGGTCCAGTCCATCGGCGCTGCCGTACGGACTGATCCGGGGCAACCGGCTGCGGATCGACTCGCTCGCGATGCTGGCCCGACAGGTCCGCCGCGACGGCGAGGTCCGCGAGGTCGAGATCGAGATGCCGAGAGGGCACCGTGGCACCGAGCTGCTGATCCTGGACGTGCGGTTGGCGCCCATCGGCGAACACATCTTGCTGCTCGCCGAGGATCAGACAGCAGTGCGCCGGCTGGACGCCGTACGCCGCGACTTCGTCGCCAACGTGAGTCACGAGCTGAAGACTCCGGTCGGTGCCTTGTCACTGTTGGGTGAGGCCGTGCTCGGATCGGCGGACGATCCGCAAGCGGTACGCCGATTCGCCACCCGCATGCAACACGAGTCGACCCGGTTGACGATGATGGTGCAAGACCTGATCTCGTTGTCGCGGCTTCAAAGCAACGACCCGCTGCGCGAGGCGCACGTCGTCAACGTCGATGACGTCGTGGCCGAAGCGGTGGATGCAACACACCTCGAGGCTGAAGCGCGCGAGATTCGGCTCGAGGTACGTGGACAGCACGGCCTCACCGTCCTCGGGGACGAGGAGCAGCTGGCCACCGCGCTGCGCAACCTCTTGGCCAATGCGATCAACTACAGCCCAGACCACACACGCATTACGGTCGGCGTGAGCAAGGCCGACGACAACATCGTCGAGATCGGTGTTGCCGACCAGGGAATCGGAATCCCCGAACGTGACCTCGAGCGCATCTTCGAACGCTTCTACCGCGTCGATCCAGCACGGTCTCGTGCCACCGGCGGAACCGGGCTGGGTCTCTCACTGGTGAAGCACGTCGCAGCGAACCATGGCGGCGAGGTGCGGGTCTGGAGCTCTGAGGGATCCGGCTCGACGTTCACGCTTCGCCTACCGGCCAACAACGGCGACTGGACGCCGATCCGCGCCAGGGACGCCGACGTCGACCTGACTGCACCCCTCGACCCGTCACCTCCACCAACCCGCAAGGGCAGCGCGTCCGAACAGGAGAATCCGTGACCCGAGTGCTGGTGGTCGAAGACGAAGAGTCATTCAGCGACGCGCTGTCGTACATGCTGCGAAAAGAGGGATACGACGTTGCCGTCGCATCCAACGGAGTGGATGCACTCGACGACTTCGACCGCAATGGTGCTGATCTCGAGCTGCTCGACCTGATGCTTCCGGGCGTTTCCGGCACCGAGGTCTGCCGATCGATCAGGCAGCGTTCCAACGTGCCCGTGATCATGCTGACTGCGAAAGACAGCGAGATCGACAAGGTGGTTGGTCTCGAGCTAGGCGCAGACGACTACGTCACCAAGCCGTTCTCGTCCCGAGAGCTGGTCGCGCGGAT
>JBJMHG010000336.1:0-6482 GCA_045807485.1 Actinomycetes bacterium | reverse complement strand
CAATCCGGGGAGCCGGCAGGTCAACAGCAGTCATGTCACGTCCACCTGAGCACTCCGCGCCGCCAGGCATAGCCAATGCCAGTGGCCAGGAAGCCGATGAAGACCATCATTTCGATCAAGGTGATCCATCCGTAGCCCGTGGAGTCAAAGACGGTCGCCCACGGAAACAGGTACACGGCATCGACCGCGAAGATGACGTAGAGATAGGCGAACACGTAATAGCGGATATGCGTCTGTGCCCATCCATCACCGACCGGATCGAGCCCGCACTCGTACGTCGTGTACTTCTCTGGAGTCGACACCTCCGGCCGCATCAGCCGATTGCCTACGAGCCCAGCTACGACGAAGACGGCTCCCAGAATCACGGCGGCCGCGACTACCGCGTAGCCGTCCATGTAGCCGTCCATAGACCCCTCCTCCAGTCACTCGCTGCTACAGCACCCGGCTCCACTCACACGCAGCACGAAAATGGTGGTTGCTCCTGACCCTGCCAGCTCCGGCGTCCCATCGTAGGGGGAGGCGACACGTAGCATTAGAGCGTGGGCAAGCAAGTAGTACAGCTCGATCGGGTCATTATTCGGTTCGCCGGTGACTCCGGCGACGGCATGCAGCTCACGGGTGACCGATTCACCAATGAAACCGCGCTGCTCGGCAACGACCTCGCTACGCTCCCCGACTTTCCCGCCGAAATCAGGGCCCCAGCGGGCACCCTCCCTGGAGTTTCAGCGTTCCAGCTGCATTTCGCTGATCACGACATCATGACTCCCGGCGACTCCCCGAACGTGCTGGTCGCAATGAACCCTGCTGCACTGAAGGCCAATCTTCCGGACCTGCCCCGCGGGTCCGATTTGATTGTCAACACAGACGAGTTCACCCCGCGCAACCTGCAGCGGGTCGGTTATTCCGAGAACCCGCTCGACAACGGGTCATTGGAGGCCTATCACATCCACGCGATCCCACTGACCTCCATGACCGTGGAGGCCCTCAAAGGGGTCGACGTGACCCGGAAAGAGGCCGAACGCGCCAAGAACATGTTCGCCCTCGGCCTGCTGTGCTGGCTCTACCACCGGCCAACTGAAGGAACCCTGGAGTTCCTGCAGAAGAAGTTCGCGGCCAAACCCAACCTGTTACTGGCCAACACCATCGCATTCGAAGCGGGTTGGAGTTTCGGCGAGACCACTGAAGACTTCTCCATCTCGTACGAGATCAAGCCGGCGCCAGTTCGACCCGGCCGATATCGCAACATCAGTGGGAACCAAGCCTTGGCCTACGGTCTGCTGGCAGCGTCCTGGCGGTCGTCCATGCCCTTGTTCCTTGGCTCCTACCCCATCACTCCAGCCTCAGACATCTTGCACGAGCTCAGCAAGCACAAACGCTTCGGCGTTCGTTCGTTTCAAGCCGAGGATGAAATCGCAGGTATCGGCGCAGCTCTCGGTGCGGCCTTCGGTGGCCATCTCGGCGTGACGACGACGTCGGGCCCGGGCCTTGCGCTCAAGAGCGAGACGATCGGGCTCGCTGTCTCTCTTGAGCTGCCGCTAGTCGTCTGTGACATCCAACGCGGTGGGCCTTCCACTGGTCTGCCCACGAAGACTGAGCAGTCCGACCTGCTGCAGGCCATGTTCGGCCGCAATGGAGAGGCGCCGGTGCCGATCATCGCGCCGAGATCCCCGAGCGACTGCTTCGACGCGGCGCTCGAGGCTGCACGCATTGCTGTCACCTACCGGACGCCGGTCATCCTGCTTTCAGACGGCTACTTGGCCAACGGATCAGAACCTTGGCGGATCCCCGACTTGGACCACATGCCCATGATCGATCCCAAGTTCGCCACCGAGCCCAACCACATCGCTGACGGCAAGGCCGACTTCTGGCCGTACCAGCGGGACGCCGCGACCCTCGCGCGAGCATGGGCAGCACCGGGCACACCAGGGCTTGAGCACCGCATTGGGGGGCTGGAGAAACAAGATGGCAGTGGGAACGTTTCGTACGACCCTGCCAATCACGACCTGATGGTTCGCACGCGGCAAGCAAAGGTCGATCTTGTGGCCGAGACGATACCCGCGCTAGAGGTTGACGACCCAGACGGAGACGCGGACATCTTGGTGATCGGTTGGGGATCTACGTATGGCCCGATCGGTGCGGCGGTTCGCCGTTGTCGCGATGCGGGCTTGCACGTCGCACAGGCCCACTTTCGACACATCAACCCGTTGCCGGACAACACCGAAGTGGTGCTCAAGGGATACCGAAAGGTCCTGCTTCCCGAAATGAACCTGGGCCAGCTCGCGTTGCTCTTACGTGGGCGTTTCCTCGTCGACATCGAGTCATACACACAGGTTCGCGGGCTTCCGTTCAAAGCGGCTGAGCTGGCCTCTGTGATCAAGGAGGCCGCAGGCGATGAATAGTCCAGCACCGGGCTTTGGCGTGATCGCCGCGGCTGCCGGGCGAGACTCACAAGTCGACCCACTCGCAGGGATCCCGAAAGTCGAAATCCCGCTCACTACCAAAGACTTCAAGACTGACCAAGAGGTGCGTTGGTGTCCTGGCTGCGGCGACTATGCAGTGCTGGCAGCGGTCCAGTCCTTCCTGCCTGAGCTGAATCTTCGACGCGAGAACATCGTGTTCGTCTCGGGGATCGGATGCTCTTCAAGATTCCCGTATTACATGAACACCTACGGCATGCACTCAATCCACGGACGGGCACCTGCAATCGCCAGCGGCCTGGCAATCTCGCGTCCCGACCTGTCTGTGTGGGTGGTCACTGGCGATGGTGATGCATTGTCGATTGGGGGCAACCACCTCATTCACGCTCTGCGCAGAAACGTGAATCTCAAAATACTGTTGTTCAACAACCGCATCTACGGGCTCACCAAGGGTCAGTACTCCCCTACCTCGGAACAGGGCAAAGTCACCAAGTCCACGCCCTTGGGCTCTCTCGATGTGCCCTTCAACCCAGTGTCCCTCGCGCTGGGGGCAGAGGCATCGTTCGTCGCTCGCACCATCGACTCTGATCGCAAGCACTTGACGAGCGTTTTGCGGGCGGCCGCACACCACCGCGGGACGGCCCTTGTAGAGATCTACCAGAACTGCAACATCTTCAACGACGGGGCGTTCGAGCTGCTGAAGTCGCCTGACACCCGTGATGACGCCGTGATTCGCCTCGAACACGGTGAGCCGGTCAGGTTCGGCGCCGACGGGCAACATGGCGTCGCCCGCATGGCCGACGGGACGCTGCGAGTTGTCGATGCCGCTGAGTACGGAACAAAGCGCCTTCTGGTTCACGACGCACACGCCCGCAACCCTGAGGTGGCGTTTGCGCTCTCCCGCCTCGCAGATCCAACAACGCTTCAAACGACCGCGATCGGTATCTACCGCGACGTGCACCGAGCTACCTATGACGACTTGCTTCACGAACAGCTCGCCGCTGCGGCAGAGGAAGAGGGAATGGGTGACCGAACAACTCTCGAGGGTTTGATTGCAGGAAGTGACACGTGGACGGTTGGTGCATGAGCCCGCGGATCGTCGCTTCTTGATGTGCCTCAGAGACCCGCTTCAAACCCTTAGGTGAACGAACGTCACAAGGGCTTGGTCTTCGGACTCGGCGCCTACCTGCTCTGGGGTCTGTTCCCGCTCTACTTTCCACTTCTGGAACCCACTTCGCCGGTAGAGATCCTCGCGAACCGGATCTTGTGGTCGTTCGTCGTCTTGGTCGTCCTTGTTGCCATCGGACGCCGCTGGTCTTGGGTGAAGAGCCTGTCCCGCGACCACCGACGGCTGGCGCTGCTTGCCGCCGCGGCACTGACTCTGTCGCTTAACTGGGGTGTCTACATCTACGGAGTCAACAGCGACCAAGTCGTCCAGACCTCGCTCGGCTATTTCATCAACCCCCTCGTCAGCGTGCTGTTCGGCGTGGTCGTCTTTCATGAACGTCTCCGTGGTGCGCAGTGGAGCGCTGTGGCTCTCGGAGCCTTCGCTGTCGTCGTGCTGGCGTTCGACTATGGGAACTTGCCTTGGATTGCCCTCGTGCTCGCCCTCTGCTTCGGTACCTATGGATTGCTCAAGAAGGTGCTTGACATGGGATCACTGGAGAGCCTCACCGCTGAAACCGCGATGCTCGCCCCCCTAGCGGGTGGATATCTGCTGTACCTGCTGGTCATCGGGCAGAACTCCATGACCAGCGGTGGTACCACGATGGACTTGCTCCTGATTTCGACCGGTGTCGTGACGGCTGTCCCATTGCTGCTCTTCGGAGCAGCCGCTACCCGGATTCCGCTGTCATGGGTTGGTCTGTTGCAGTACGTCGCCCCGATTCTGCAGTTCGTGATCGGTGTCGCGATCTACCAAGAGCCGATGCCGGCCTCGCGTTGGATTGGCTTTGCCCTGGTCTGGGCTGCCCTGATGATCCTGGCCGTTGACTCGCTGGCGGCGGTGCGCCGAGGTCGCCTTGCCCCGGAACTTGAGCTAGAAGAGAGATCTCAAGAGGCTCACTGACCGACGTATGCGCCGGCGTCCGCGATCAGCCGCTGCGTGAGATCACGACATCACACAGTGACTCGAGTGCAGCCCTGGCGGGACCTGCCGGTAGCGGGTCCAGAGACTTTCTTGCCGCGGCCGCGTGCCGTTCAAGATCTTGCTGGGCCATTGCCATGGCCTCGCTGCTTCGCAGCAAGTCAAGGGCCCGGGCGTGGCTGCTGTCATCGCTGAGATCGCCGCGCAGCAGTGTCTGAAGGTCGCTATCGGCCGGGCTGCGGGATTGCAGCGCACGGAGGACGGGCAAGGTGCGGACCCCTTCACGCAAATCGGTTCCTGGAGTCTTACCTGATGCGCTGCTCTCGCTGCTGACATCGAGCACGTCATCGGCGAGCTGGAACGCGACGCCGATCAGCTCGCCGAACTCAGTCATCACTTCGACGACTTGCGGTGAGGCTCCTGACATCAGCGCACCGAATCGGCCGGACGTCGCGATGAGCGAGCCAGTCTTGTCAGCAACGACAGACAAGTAGTGGTCCACCGGGTCGTCTTCTGCAGTTGGGCCGAGCGTCTCCTTGATCTGACCAACGACGAGCCGCGCAAAGGTCTGCGCCTGGATGCGAACTGCCTCCGGACCCAAATCGGCGAGCAGGTCAGAGGCCCTCGCAAAGAGGAAGTCGCCGGTCAAGATCGCGATGGTGTTATCCCAACGCGCGTTCGCCGAAGGAGCACCGCGCCTCAGCTCTGCTTCGTCCATGACATCGTCGTGGTAGAGGGTGGCCAGGTGCGTGAGTTCGACGACAGCAGCCGAGGGCACCACTCCGGGCAGATCTGGCTCGCCGAACTGTGCTGCCAGTAAGACCAGTAGGGGGCGGAAGCGCTTTCCGCCAGCATCCACGAGGTGCCTCGACGCCGACGTGACGAAGGGAAAGTCGGACTCGAGCGAAGTGCGAAGCAGCTCCTCCACCTGATCAAGACCCTTGGTCAGGGACGCCGCAAGACCCTGGTCGAGCTGCCCGAGGTCGAGGTCGCTCATGGTCATCGGACGAACGTCGCGGCGTCCTGAGCCAGGTCCAGAACCGGACCGGGAACCACTCCGAGAGCCACGGTGACAGCAGCTGCGATCGCGATCGTCAGCGTGGTCAGAGCACTCGGGACGGCCACCGTCGGAGCGTCCTCTGGCGCTTCGGAGAAGTACATCAACACGATGACGCGGACATAGAAGAACGCGGCGACCGCGCTGAACACCGCGCCGACGACGACAAGCGGCCATGCACCGCCATCAATGGCGGCATCGAAGACCAGGAACTTGCCGATGAAACCGCTGGTGAGTGGTATCCCGGCGAACGAGAGCAAGAAGAGCGACATGACTGCAGCGACGAGAGGCGCCCTGCGCCCAAGGCCGGCCCATCGCGCCAGGTGGGTGGCTTCGGAAGATCCGTCACGGACCAGCGTTACCAACGCAAATGCGCCGATGGTGGCGAACCCGTAGATGACCAGATAAAACATCGTGCTGGAAAGACCCAAAGTGCTGGCGGCCGTCACACCGATCAATATGAATCCAACCTGGGCGACCGATGAGTAAGCGAGCATGCGCTTGATGTCGGTCTGGGTGATCGCCAAGATCGACCCGACCGCCACTGTGGCAATCACGACAACCCAGAAAAGCGGGCGCCAGTTCCACTCGTAGTCGCCGAGCGCGACGTAGAACAGCCGCAACATCGCACCGGCTGCCGCCACCTTGGTGGCCGATGCCATGAACGCGGTTACCGGCGTCGGGGCCCCTTGATACACATCGGGCACCCATGAATGGAATGGCACTGCCCCGATCTTGAAGAAGAGCCCGATCGCGACCATGCCGGTACCGATTACGAGGAGCGGTTCCAACCCCAGCGGCGTTGCCAGCGACTCATAGATTGCGGCAAACGAGATCGAGCCTGCGTATCCGAACAGGAAGGCAGATCCGAACAGCAAAAATGCGGACGAGAAGGATCCAAGAAGGAAGTACTTGAGGGCCA
>JBJMHG010000335.1:0-6503 GCA_045807485.1 Actinomycetes bacterium | reverse complement strand
GGCCTCGGTGAGCTCGCTGGCGAGCTCGGCCACCTCGGCGGAGTCGATGCGACGCGGACGCGGGATCGAGATTTGCTGGTCGAGCTTGACGCGTCCCGGCGAGCTGGACATCAGCACCACTCGGTCGGCCAGACGAACTGCTTCACGCATGTTGTGCGTGACGAACAGCACGCAGAACTGGTGCTTCTCCCAGACCCGCTCGATCTCGTCGTGCATGTGGTCGCGAGTCATGGCGTCGAGCGCACCGAGCGGTTCGTCCATGAGCACGACCTGAGCGTCTTGAGCAAGGACTCGGGCCAGCGCAACGCGCTGCCGCATTCCACCGGAAAGCTCATGAGGGCGCTTGTCGGCCATTCCGCCGAGCCGAACGGTGTCGAGCAGCTCTTCTGCCCTGGCGGCCCGATCTGAGCGCGGCACTCCGTGCAGCCGTAGGGCGAGCTCGATGTTGCGCCGGGCAGTAAGCCAGGGCAGCAGGGTCGCCTCCTGGAACATGAAAGCGACCTGACCGCCGACCTCTAGCGTGCCTGAAGTCGGTTGCTCAAGACCGGCTACAAGGTTGAGCAGCGTGCTCTTTCCGCAACCGGATGCGCCGACGACCGTCACGAACTCGCCTGGCGACACTTCGAGGTTCACGTCCTGAAGTGCGACTGTGCGGGTGTCGTGCTGGCCGAACACCTTGGTCACACCCCTCACCCGAAGGGCGGGTGAGAGGGCCCCAGTTGCCTGGGACCCTCTCACCTCAGTGAGGGGGTGACTCATGACGAGGACACCTGATCCATGCCAGCCTTCTTCAGGACGGCGTTCAGCGGATCGAGGTCGTACAAACCGGGGAAGTCGCTACCGCCGGCGTCATCGACCTGACCGCCGTCAAGAAGGCCGACGTCGACTGCGTGGGCCGCACTCTCGATCAGCGTCTTCGGTAGTGGGTCAGCGGTGAACTCGACGTTCGACCAGGCCTGGTCGAGAATGGCGTTGTCGAGCGGCGAACCTGTGATCGCCTCAAGGGCGGTGTTGACATCGGCCTTGGCGGTGTCTGGGTCCTTCTGGATCAGCTCCAGCGCCTGGACGTGACCTTTCAGGAAGGCGTTGACGACGTCTGGGTGCTCGTTAAGGAAGTCCGTGCGGACGACCACGTTGGTCGTCACGAACTTGCCCTGCGGCCACAGGTCAGCCTCGTCCTGCAGCACGTGAGCGCCGGCGGCGAGGTACTGCGAGACATAGGGCTCCGGAACCCATGCACCGTCGATCTGGCCGGACGCGAAGGCGGTCAAGCCCTCCGAGTTCGACTGCGGAGCGATGGTGACGTCGCCACCTTCTTCGGTGGCCGCGAGACCCTGCTGCTTGAGCCAGTAGCGGAACGCCACGTCCTGGGTGTTTCCAAGCTGCGGTGTCGCAAAGGTCTTGCCGCTCAGGTCGTCCGCGGTCTTGATGTCCTTGCTGACCACGAGAGCTGCGCCACCGGACGCGGCACCGGCGATCACGCGGACAGCGTCGCCGCCAGATTCGACGTAGGCGTTGACCGTGGGGTTAGGACCGATGTACGCAATGTCCAAAGCGCCTGCGAACAGCGCCGTAACCGCGTCAGGGCCGGCGTTGAAGATTGTCGGCGTCACTGTGAGGTCGAGCTTGCTCAGCTCGTCCTTGAAGTACCCCTCCTGGGTGCCAACCAGCGCCGGTGCGTGGGTGAAGTTGGGGAAATAGCCCAGACGGAGGGTGGTGATGTCCTCGGCTGCCGCTGGTGAGGCGGAGCTGTCTGCGCCTTCGTTCGACCCGCTGTCGCTGGAGCATCCGGCGAGCGCCACGAGGGCGGCTACGGCGGTGGCTCCGGCGACGAGGCGGAGGTGCCTGCTGAGGGAGCGCATCAAGGCGTCCTTTCACGTTGATTCCTACATTGCCGATCAAAACGATAGACAATGGAAGGAACACTTGTCCAGTCGAACGGTGGGAATTGCCGCCGTGGGAATTGCTGCCGGTGGAAATTCCCGTGGCGGTCTAACCTGCGAGGGTCAGCTCGCAGCTGCCAGCCGTTGGAGGATCAGCGCCGTGGATGCTGAAGAGATCGCCGCTGGTCGCAGGCGTTTTCTCGACCGCGCCGCTCGCGCGGGCGAGCAACCGGCGCGCCGCACCCTCTCTGGGACGCCGCTCGCGCCGGTCTATGGCCCCGACGACCTTGCCGAGCCGCCAGAGGGGTCGGCGAGCCCTGGTTTTGAGCAAATCGGCTGGCCAGGGGAGTTCCCGTTCACCCGCGGCCTCTACTCAACGGGGTACCGCGGCAAACCGTGGACGGTTCGCCAGTTCGCCGGCTTCGGTTCCGCGGCTGACACCAACGCTCGCTTCCGCCAGCTGCTCGACAGTGGTGGGCACGGTCTCAGCGTGGCATTCGACATGCCGACCCTCATGGGTCTCGACTCCGACCACCCCAAGAGCAAAGGGGAAGTCGGACACTGCGGGGTCGCCGTCGACTCAGCCGCCGACATGGAACGGCTGTTCCATGGCATCCCGCTCGACAACGTGACGACGTCGATGACGGTGAGCGGCCCAGCCGTGCCGCTCTTCTGCTGCTACGTCGTGGCAGCAGAGCGCGCCGGCGTCGCGGCCGGCGACCTGGCCGGAACGCTTCAGACCGACATCTTCAAGGAGTACATCGCGCAGAAGGAGTGGCTGTTTCCGCCCGAGCCTCACCTTCGCCTGATCGGTGACCTGATGGAGTGGACGCACGAGAACATTCCGCTCTACCACCCGATCAGCATCAGCGGATATCACATTCGAGAGGCCGGCTCCACCGCAGCACAAGAGCTCGCCTTCACACTCGCGGACGGGTTCGCGTACGTCGAGCTCGGACTCGAGCGTGGTCTTCCGGTCGACGACTTCGCTCAGCGGCTGAGCTTCTTCTTCGACGCGCACATCGACTTCTTCGAAGAGATCGCCAAGTTCCGCGCTGCCCGACGCATATGGGCTCGCTGGATGCGTGACGTCTACGGCGCCATGGATGAACGAGCGCAGTGGTTGCGTTTCCACACCCAGACTGCGGGCGTGTCGCTCACCGCGCAGCAGCCGCAGAACAACGTCGTGCGTACGGCAATCGAAGCCCTGGCTGCGGTGCTCGGCGGCACCAACTCACTGCACACCAACGCGCTCGATGAGGTGCTCGGTCTGCCGACCGACGCCGCCGCCGAAGTTGCGCTTCGCACGCAGCAGGTCATTCTCGAAGAGACCGGCGCCGCATCGGTGATCGACCCGTTGGGTGGCTCCTGGTTCATCGAGTCACTGACCGATCGCATGGACGATGACGTCGAGCAGCTGCTGACGCAGATCAAGGCGCTCGGGGACGGCAAATCGATGACGGCCGGGATCATCGAGGGCATCATCAGCGGATGGTTCATCGGAAAGATCGCTGATGCGGCGGACGAACAGCAACGGGCGCTTGATTCTGGAGAGCGGCGAATTGTCGGTGTCAACGTGCATACGAGCTCACTGACCGAGCCACTGGAGATACTGCACATCCCCGAGCAGGTCGAGCAGTCGCAGAACGCTGCCCTCGCTCAGCGCCGCGCAACTCGCGATGCCGCCGCGGTCGACGCGAGCCTGACAGAGCTCAAGGATGCAGCCCAAGGCCGCGACAATCTGGTGCCGCTCATGCTCGACTCCATGAGAGCCGAGGCAACCGTCGGCGAGGTGTGTGCCGTGCTGCGCGGGGTATTCGGTGACTACCGGGAGCCGGCAATCTTCTGAGCCGGGGCGCGAGAGAGAATGTGGGTATGACCGTCCCAACCGGACCTTCGTTCAATCCGTACGGCGCCGTCGACCTGGGTGCACTCGCGCAGGCTCGACAGGCCAAAGAGCAGGCGGACGCTGCCCGTGCGCGGGCGGCGTCCAACCCCGATGCGGCTGGTCAGACGATCACCACCGTGGTCGAGGCCACTGATGCGACCTTCCAGACCGACGTGCTCGAGCGGTCTTTGCAGGTGCCGGTGGTCATCGACTTCTGGGCTGAGTGGTGTGAGCCCTGCAAGCAGCTCTCGCCCATCCTCGAGAAGCTGGCCGCTGAGGACGCCGGGTCGTGGGTCCTGGCCAAGGTCGACGTCGACGCCAACCCGCAGTTGTCGGCCGCCGCGCAGGTTCAGAGCATCCCGACGGTTCTGGTCGTGTGGCAGGGACAGGTCATCCCCGGCTTTCAGGGAGCACTTCCCGAGACGCAGGTGCGTGACTTTCTCAACCAAGTCATCGCGCTGCCGGCCCAGGTGCCGGGCGCGGCGCAAGCCGGTGATGACGACGCCAGTGCCATATCCGAGGACCCCGAGCTTGCCGCAGCCGATGACCTGCTCACCCGCGGCGACCTCGAAGGGGCCGAAGCGGCATACCGCGCAATCCTCGCTGCGCGGCCCGGAGACGTCGAAGCGCAACGTGCGCTGGGCAGCGTGACTCTGCTCAGGCGCACGGCCGCGCTCGACCCGAAGACAGTCATCGCGGGGGCCAACGACAGCGACGACGTCGAGCTCAACTGCCAAGCCGCCGACCTCGAGCTGCTCAACGGCCAGGCCGACGCGGCGTTCCGGCGGTTGGTCGATCTGGTACGCCGCACCTCCGATGAGGACCGTGAGACCGTCAAGCAACACCTGCTCGACTTGCTCGATCTGGTCGGAAATGACGTTCCCGAAGTTCTTGCCGCCCGTCGAGAGCTGGCCAGCGCGCTGTTCTAGGCGTTTTCTCAGTCGATTTATAGGTCGATCCCCGCGCTGTCGTGAGATTCACCCGTTCGGCCCCCCGATTCCCCCAGCCGGAGTAGTCAGGGCCACCGCCCTTCCCGCCGAAGACCGGAATGCAGGTCTTGTCGAGGAGGACGTGGATGGTGTCGGGTTCGTTCGTCCCACGTGCTGCGCGCCCGGTCGCGCTCGCCGTCATGGCTGCTGCGCTCACTGTCGGGCTGTCTGCGCCGCTGACTCCGAACAACTCCGCAGGCGCCTCAGGCGACAAGTACGAGGTCAGCAACTGGACCGACCCTCAGGGCAAGGTGCACCGAATCCGCTGGAACCCCTGCCAAGCCGCAGTGACGTTCGCAGTCAACCCCCGGCTTGCCGGCAAGACGTCGGCCGCACGACAGTCGGCAGTGCATGATGCCCGAGAGGCATTCCGCCGGGTTGGCAAACGCACCGGAATCAACTTCCGCTTCGCCGGTCGCACTGGCGAGATCCCCAGAAACACCAGCAAGCAGTCATGGTCAGACCGCCAACGCGCCGCCGAGATCGTCGTCGCGTGGGTGGACCAGTCACGGCCGAAGACCCGCACCGACCTGATGTCGAACAGCGGGAGCGGGTATGGGTCCGGTGTCGGCGGTTGGATGATGACCGGTTGGACTGACGCCGATGGCCACTGGCATGCGGCCATCGGTCGTGGCTTCGTCGTCATCAACAGTGGTCAAAACTCCTTGTACAAGCCCGGCTACGGCGCTGGAATGACGCGCGGCGCACTGCTTCTGCATGAGGTCGGCCACGCCATGGGACTCGGTCACGCCGGAACGACGCACGAGATCATGTACCCGACGATGCTCGACCGAACGTTCTCGATGTACAAGGACGGCGACCGCACGGGTCTGAGGAAGGTCGGCCGCTCATTAGGTTGCATCCAGGGTGCCAACGAGGCGTGGGCCCAGATCTAGGATCGACGCTTTAGCCTCGGTGCACAGCCGCGTCTAACAGCCCGAGTGGTGGTGACCCCAGCTCGAACAGTGCGTCGTGGAAACGACGCAACGAGAACGACGAGCCCCAGGCGTCTCGTGCAGCGTCGCGGGCATCAGTGATCAACCATTTGCCCCACGTGTAGATGCCATACGTCGGGTCGAAGGTTCCGCGTCCGGCCTCTGACCTGGCGCCGGCTTCTGACAACAGTGCGTCGTTGACGAACAGCTCGGTGGCTTCGGCGACGGTGAGCGCACCGGTGTGCAGTCCGATTGCACATGACAGCCGGGTGAGTCGGACGAGACCTTCGAGCGCAACACCGATCTGGTAACGCGCGTCTTGATTTCGAAACCCCTCTTCGAGCATGAGCTCTTCTCCGTAGTGCGCCCATCCCTCGGCGAATCCCGCCCCGATCAAGGAGCGCCGGACATCGGTCGGAGCGTGTCGAAGGGCTCGACCGTGTGCGAAGTGTCCTGGCGCGACCTCATGCGTCGTGACGGCGGGGAGCGCCATGTCGCTGAACATCGTGAGCCACTCGTCCTGCTCATCACGTGGCCAGTGCGGCTCGGGTGGGGTGATGTCGTACTGCGAAGGTCCATCGGCCTCGTAGGGGGCAGACCACGTCAGCATGGCCACCGCCCATCGCCGTGACGGTGGCGCAAGACCAACCCGGCACTCTCCGTCCAGGTGAGAAAGCCACCCACGGGCGCGGCAGTAGTCGATCGTCTCCTTAGTCATGGTGGTCGCAACGCTCACCACATCGGCTGCAGACGGGTGGGTCGCCATCAGCGTCGCTACGGTCTCAGCAGTCTTCACGCCAGGAGCCCA
>JBJMHG010000334.1:0-3370 GCA_045807485.1 Actinomycetes bacterium | reverse complement strand
GCCAGTCAGGCGGTTCATCAGGCTCGACTTGCCGGCGTTTGTGTAGCCAGCAATGGCCACGGCCGGCACGCGATTCTCCCGACGACGGCCACGCTTGGTGGCGCGTGAGGTTTCCATGTGACGTAGGTCGCGACGGAGCTTCGACATCTTGTCGCGGATGCGGCGTCGGTCGGTCTCGATCTTTGTCTCACCGGGGCCACGGGTGCCGACTCCACCTGTGGCGCCTCCTGCGCGACCACCAGCCTGCCGAGATAGCGATTCACCCCAACCTCGAAGACGCGGAATCAGGTACTGCATCTGAGCCAGAGATACTTGGGCCTTACCTTCGCGGCTCTTGGCGTGCTGAGCGAAAATGTCGAGGATCAACCAGGTGCGGTCAACCACCTTGACCTTGACCACGTCCTCGAGGTGGATGAGCTGGCCAGGCGTGAGCTCGCCGTCGCAGATGACGGTGTCAGCCCCGTGCTCGATCACAATGTCACGCAGCTCGCGCGCTTTACCCGAACCGATGTACGTCGAGGCGTCTGGTTTGTCGCGGCGCTGGATAACGCCGTCCTGCACCTCAGCGCCGGCTGTCTCGGCAAGCGCCGCGAGCTCACGCAGGGACGTCTCGGCGTCCGTGACAGAGCCAGTCGTCCAGACGCCCACCAGCACTACGCGCTCGAGGCGTACCTGCCGGTACTCGACCTCTGAAACGTCCTGAAGCTCGGTGGACAAACCCTGGACGCGGCGAAGCGCAGAGCGGTCCTCGAGATCGAGAGCTCCGGTGGTGTCGGTTGGCAGCGGGGCTTCCTGCGGCGAAGGCTGCTGTGACGGTTCAGACATCCCCACCAGGATCGCACGTCCCGCAAGTCTTTTCTCTCGACCGGCGCTGGCCGCCCTCATACCTGCCCTGCAGGGTCCACGATGGGTTCATGGAACGTGATGAGCTCCGCAAGATCCAGCAGCCGCTCAAAGACACCTACCGTGAAGATCCGGACGCGGCGATGGTGCTACTTCGCGCGGACGGCGATCTTGCTGACGGAGTGTCCTGCTCTGTCCAGACCGGACAGGCGCTCGTGCAAGCCGGCCTCCACCCGTCCACCGGCGGAACCGGCACCCTCGCCTGCTCCGGCGACATGCTGCTGCAAGCGCTGGTCGCGTGTGCCGGCGTCACGCTGCAGGCCGTCGCCACGTCGCTCGATCTGCCGGTCGTGGGCGGCAAGATCACTGCTACCGCGTTGTTCGACGCGCGCGGGACGTTGGCTGTCGACCGTGCGAGCCCAGTAGGGCTTCAGGACATCAGGCTGCACATCGAGCTCGATGCTGATCTGGACGACGAACAACAGGCAACGCTGCTCAAACTCACCGAGCGGTATTGCGTCGTGCTTCAGACACTTCGCTCAGCACCGTTGGTCACGGCGTCCATGTCGACTGCCTGAGTAGCCAACGACGCGTGGGCGTCAACCGATCGCGTGAGCGCGTGCTGCCTCCAGCAACGACACGAACTCGCTCTGTTCATTTGGCGTCAGCGCGTCGTACGCCGGGGCGACGAGATCGTCGGTCAGCGCCTCCACCCGGCCACGAAGTTCACGGTCCGCATCAGTCGGCACGGGGAAAGGCGGTTGCCAGCCGTACTCGGCGGCGTTGTCCTCGGCGCGTCCGCCTTGAGGGTTGGCCAGGATTGCGGTGAGTGGATCCAGCTGCAACGCCGCTAGCGCTACGCCGTGGCACGCACCGCGGTGCTCGCGCAGCACCTGGCACACGTGTGCGCAGCGCCGTGCGACGGCTGTTGGGTCATCCCCGGTGGGCACTCGCATTGCGCGCCAGCCGGCGAACAAGGGCAGTCCCACGACATCAGCGGCATCGATGACCCGCTGCCCGAGCTCGGCCAGCCGTTCGGCGCCTGCGAACCCCTTCAATCGGTCTTCGCCCCAGCCGTGACACACCGCGACGTAACGCTCCAGCGCCTCGTGCGGCGTCATCACCGCACGGGCCTCGGTCCACTCGTGGCGAAAGTAGCCAGCCGGAAAGACGTAGGCGGCGGCGACGATCACATCGGGGTCGACATCGCCGAGGACGCCATGTCGGCCGAGGAAGTAGAGCTGCCAGCCGGGCAGCTCTGCGGCCGCCGATGCGGCCTCTTCTTCAGGTGAGGTCATCCAGGCACCGCCCAGATCACCGATCGGGTTCTTTGCCTGCAGAACCGTGTTGCGTGCTGCCTCGGACGCTGTCACGCGTTCTCCTTCCACCAGTGGTCGTCGATCGATCCGCGCGCGACCAAAACGGCCGGACCACGAAGGTCAAGCTCACCGTCGTCATGCTCGGTGACGTACACCGTTCCGCCTGGGACGTCGACGCGCACCGTGCTGGATGCTGGACGCGATGCACCAACGCCTTGGTGCCGCCAAGCCCATGCTGCTGCCACCGCTCCGGTGCCGCACGACCTCGTCTCGCCGACGCCGCGCTCGTGCACACGCATCCCAATCCGCAAGCTGCCGTCGTCATTGACGGGGTCGCGTCCTCGGTCGACGATGAACTCGACGTTCACACCGTCGGGAAAGACCGTGTCGGGTGTGACCTTCGGAGCGGCGACCAAGCGTCCAGCCTCGGCAAGGTCGTCGACAACGACGACGGCATGCGGGTTGGGCACCCAGACCGGCGTCGCTGGCCTGGGTTCACCCGCATCGACTGACACCGACACGGGGCGCGCATCGCTGGAAGCTCGACCCATACTCACCGTCACGGCCCATGCCGCGCCGTCGTACGGTCCCATGTGGGCGGTACGGACTCCACCTCTCGTGACGATGGGAAACTCATCGGCTGCAACGTAGCCGGCGTCGCGCAAAGCGACTGCGAA
The DNA here is from genome assembly GCA_045807485.1 of Actinomycetes bacterium. Taxonomy (GTDB): domain Bacteria; phylum Actinomycetota; class Actinomycetes; order JAHEKZ01; family JAHEKZ01; genus JAHEKZ01. Next base: position 531 of record JBJMHG010000334.1, on the reverse strand, counting down.
GACCCGTGCCCCATTGCCGCACATCTCGACGATGCTGCCGTCGGCGTTGCGATAGTCCATGAACCACTCGCCGGACGAATCAGGCACGGCATGAAGGACGCCGTCGGCGCCGAGTCCACGCCGCCGGTCGCAGAGCGCGCGCACCTGCGACTCGGTCGGCTCGTAGACACCGTCGGGGTCGAGCAGCACGACGAAGTCGTTCTGCGTGCCATGCCCCTTCAGAAATTCGATGCCCACGAGGTCACCCTAGGGCTGGCTGACGTCCCACATCACGCCATTGCACCCGCTGATCGCGGTTGAACCACGACTCTTGGCGCCGTGCGAAGCGTCTGGTCGCGCGGACTGTGTCGTCGCGGGCTTCCGCTTCCGAGCACTCCCCCGCGAGAAATGCGAGCACCTGGGCATACCCGAGCGCCCGGGACGCCGTGAGGCCTTGGCGCAGACCCTCCGTCTCGAGCGCGCGCACCTCGTCGACGAACCCCTGCTGCCACATGCGATCGACCCGCTGCGTGATGCGATCGTCCAGCTCGT
>JBJMHG010000333.1:0-2754 GCA_045807485.1 Actinomycetes bacterium | reverse complement strand
GCCCTCGGTCGCTCCGACCGCCAGACCGGCGATGGTCATTCCCTCGAGCAGCGTGAACGGGTCGCCCTCGATCAGCATACGGTCGGCGAACGTTCCGGAGTCACCTTCGTCGGCGTTGCAGCACACGTACTTCTGAGCGCCGGGGGCGTCCAACACGGTCTGCCACTTTCGCCCCGCCGGGAAGCCTGCGCCTCCGCGCCCGCGCAGCCCAGACTTCGCAACCGCGTCAACGACGTCTTGCTGCGACAACGCAATGGCGTTGCGGAGGCCGACGAGTCCGCCGTGCGCCTGGTAGTCGTCGAGGTCGAGTGGGTCGATGACACCCATGCGCGCGTAAGTCAGGCGGTCTTGCTTCGACAGCCACTCGAGCTCGTCGACGGCGCCATGACGCAGTTGATGGTCAGCGCCGGTCAACAATCCGGCGTCCAACAGGTCTGCTACATCCGACGCCTGCACCGGTCCGTAGCCGATGCGGGTTCCATCAACGTCAACTTCGACGAAGGGCTCGAGCCACAGCATTCCGCGAGACCCGTTACGCACGATCTGGATGTCGTCACCGCGCCGTGCTGCTTCGGCAGTGAGCGCGACGGCGACTTCGTCAGCGCCGACCGCTCGGGCGGAGGAGTCCCGCGGAACATAAACCTTGGTGGTCACTGGCGAGCTCCTCGGCGCGCGTCATCGACAAGGGCATCGAGCGTTTGCGGTGTCATGCGCCCACGCAGGCGTCCAGCCACCGATGCGGTCGGGCCCAGTGCGCAGTTGCCGAAGCAGAAGACTTGATGCAGCTCGACAGAACCGTCCGGCGTCTGCTCACCCATCTGGACGCCGAGCGCTTGACTTGCGTGCGCCGCCAGAGCTTCTGCGCCCATCGCTTGACACGCCTCGCCGCGACAAATCGCCACGGTGACCTCGGCGGGGGGAGCGGTGCGGAAGTCGGTGTAGAAGGAAATGACTCCATGCACCTCGGCACGACTCAGGTTCAAGACCTCGGCGACGACAGGCGTGGTGGCCTCCGGCAGGTAGCCGAACTCGCGCTGGACGTCGTGCAGGATCTCCATGAGAGGTCCGGGCTCGGCTCTGCGCGCCTCGGCCAGGGCAGTAATACGCACGACAACCGGGTCGGCGGCGCTCGGCGGCGCGCCGCCCGGCATTTCACTGAGCGACCGTTCAGTCATTTCTACGAGAGTAAGCCTCTTGACGTCGAAAAACTACGCTGCCAACGAGGCCGGTCCATCCTGTGGAACGTCGGTTCCACCGGCCGAGGGCCACCAAACACTCAGCCGGTCAGAGCAGCCTCGGACTCGCGGGCATATTCGGCCTTGAGCTCGACTTCACGCTCATGCCGGGGGTAGTAGCGGTAGACGACGAACATCCCGATCAACACCAGCACCAGCCCGGCGATATAGGCCCATTGGTCCCCGTCCAGGAATGACTGCTTGGCGGCCGAGGTGATCTGCGAGGAGTACTTCGGGTACTGGGTTGCAATCGACTCGGCGCCCTCGAAGGACATGGTCAACTGCGACTGGGTGGACTGCGTCACCTGGTTGGCGTCCGGGCTCGATCCGATCGCGGAGGTCATGGCGCTGGCATAGCCGGCGGTGAGGAGGGCACCGAACAGAGAGGTCATCAGGGCGCCGCCGAGGTCACGCTGCAGGTCGGCGGTGCCGCTCGCCATCCCGACCTTGCGAACGGGGACCGATCCGGTGAGGGAGTTCGATGAGGGAGTTCCGGCGAGCCCGACCCCGACCCCCAAGAACGCATAGGCCAGGCCCACCAGCCAGTAGGACTCGGTCGTCGTCCAGAGCGTCAACATGACCACTATTGCGATCAGCACGAAGACTTGACCCATGAGCAGGGTTCGCCGCGACCCGTGGCTCTCGACCAGCTTGGCCGATCGCGGTGCCACCAGCACCATCATCACGACGGCTGGAAGGATCGCTGCTCCAGCCGCGACCGTGGAATAGCCGAGCACGTTCTGCAGGTACTGCTGGCTGACGAACGCAATCCCCATCAAAGATCCGAAGACGATGATGCCCGCGGTTGCCGCGACCCAGAAGGTAGGACGCGCTGCGATCTTCAAGTCGTAAAGCGGGTTCTTCGCTCGACGTTGCCGCCAGAAGAAGAACCCCCCGAGGATCAGCGCCAAGCCGATCAGCACCGCAGCGAGCTGACCGGAGTTGGGCACCGGCGCGAAGTTGATGCCGAGTATCAACGCACCGACGAAGAAGATCGACAGAACTCCGCCGAAGTTGTCGACCGGGGCGGTCTCTTCGTTGACGTGCGCAGGAACGAAGAACCACACCATCGGGATCGCAACCGCGACCAGTGGCAGGGTGAGCAGGAAGACCGAGCCCCACCAGAAGTGCTCGAGCATGAGACCCGCCAATACCGGGCCCAGCATGGAGATACCGCCGCCAAGGGCAGACCACAACGCGATCGACTTCGTGCGCTTCGCACCCGACCACAATGCCGTGATCAGCGCAAGGGTGGTGGGGTACGCCATACCGGCTGACAGGCCACCGACGATTCGCGCCACCACCAAGAATCCGGGGTTCGGCGCGTATGCCGCCGCGAAGCACGCCACGATCGACAGCAGCAGGCCGCTCATCAGCATGAGCTTGCGTCCATAGCGGTCACCAACAGCGCCCAGATACAACACCGACGCCGCCAGGCCCAGCGAGTAGCCCACCGAGATCAGGTTCAGCTGCACCTGGGACGCCCCGAAGGCGTTGCCGATCGTCGGAAGCGCGACGT
>JBJMHG010000332.1:0-4378 GCA_045807485.1 Actinomycetes bacterium | reverse complement strand
GGTCGCTTGCCGGAGTTGCTCTTGCCAGACGCCCCGGAAAATGGGCGATTGGCTTTTTGCTGTTCGTCGCGCTAGTTCTGGTGACGCCGGAGATTGTCGATGCAATCGCGCTTCTTCCTTGGTACGTGCTGCTAGGAAAAGACTGGAATCTGAGTCTGTTCAACAACGGATTGGTCAGGCTCATCGTCAGCCACGCGGTGTTCAGCACAGCCGTCGTGACGCTGATCGTCCGCGCGCGCTTGACTGGAATTGACGAGACTCTGGAGGAAGCTGCCGCGGACCTCTACGCGACTCCCTTCCGTCGCTTTACTCAGATCACGTTGCCGTTAATGCTGCCGGCGGTCCTTGCCGGAGGCCTGCTCGCCTTCACCCTGAGTCTGGATAACACTGTCATCTCAGCTTTTGTGTTCGTCCAGGGAAGCACACCATGGCCGGTCTACGTGCTCTCGTCCGTTAAGGCATCACTGCGTCCAGAGATCGCTTCAATATCGACTCTGATGTTCGTCCTCACCATCATCGCGATCGGACTGGTAGGACTTGTTTTGCGTCGCGGCGGTGGGTCGTCCACGGACGTCGCCGCCACGATGACGGGGACCGGCTGAGCCTCGGGCAGCCTCGGCTAGAGGAAGTAGAGGCGACTCAGGCTGACCGAGTCGATCGGTTCGGCTTCCAGAGGTTCACCGTTGAAGGTCACGTGCTTGCCTGCAGCGTCGACGATGGTCTCGCCGACGGTCGAGTTGCCGACCATTTGCTCCAAACCTATCCCTCGGCAGTTTCTTACGACCAACGGTTGCCTGCGAAGGCGTAGTCCATCAAGGTCGCACGAGTCGTTGACTAGGGCGAACGACAGCTCCGCAGGCGCCGCACCATGGCCACCGAACTGTGGTCCAAACACCAGCGGCTCTGATCTGTCCACGGTGGCGTTCGGATCGCCGCTGAGCCCCCACGCCGGGTAGCCCGACTTCAAGACCAGGTTTGGTTTCGCTCCGAACCACGCTGGCTCCCACAGCACGACGTCAGCGATCTTGCCGACTTCGAGAGATCCGAGCTCGTGCGAGAAACCATGCGCGATAGCCGGGTTGATGGTGAGCTTGGCCATGTAGCGCAATACCCGGTGGTTATCAGCTTGGCCCTCGTCACCGTCGAGCGGACCTCGAGTGCGCTTGTTCTGCGCTGCCAACGCGAACGTCCGCTTGACCGTCTCTCCAGCCCGCCCCATCCCTTGTGCATCAGATGAGGTGATGGGAATGACTCCAAGGTCGTGGAGCACGTTCTCACCGGCCATCGTGGCACCACGGATTCGCTCGGACGCCATCTGAATGTCGCCAGGGAGATCGGGCTTCAGTCCGTGACTCGCCATGATCATGTCGAGGTGCTCGGCAACGGCATCGCGACCGTAGGGGAGCGTTGGGTTAGTGGATGAACCGATCACATGAGGGACGCCTGCGAGCTGCAGCACGTTGGGCACGTGGCCACCACCGCATCCCTCCACGTGGAAAGCATGGATCGTGCGCCCATCGACCACACTGAGCGTGTCGGCCACAGACAGAGTTTCGTTGAGACCATCGGTGTGCAGAGCCACCTGCACGTCGTATTCCTCGGCGACGGTCAGTGCGGTGTCGAGTGCACGTGTGTGTGCACCGGTGTCCTCATGGACTTTGAACCCGCAGACGCCACCCAACTCAAGGGCCTCGCGGAGTGGCGCCTCGAGTGATGACGATCCACGTCCGAGGAACCCGATGTTGACCGGCCACTCATCGAACGAGGCGTAGGCGTGTCGCAGCGCCCACGGAGAGCTCACTCCTACCCCCCAAACCGGCCCGAACTCTTGACCGAGGATGGTTGTCACTCCGGACGCGAGCGCCGCTTCCATGATGCGCGGTGACATCGTGTGGACATGGGTATCGATGACCCCCGGAGTGGCGATGAGTCCCTCGCCGCTGACGACGGCGGTGCTGTTGCCGACTACGACGTCAACACCATCGAGAGTGTCAGGGTTTCCGGCTCGGCCGATCGCGCTGATTCGCCCGCTTCGGATTCCTATCGAGACCTTCTTGATGCCGAGGACTGGGTCGATGACGATGACATTGGTGATCACAAGATCACACGACTCGTGGGTTGTTACGGCCTTGAGGTGGATGCCGTCTCGTGCTGTCTTTCCGAACCCCATGAGGAACTCGTCGCCGAGTCTCTGCGAGTCTGCCTCGATCCGGACCACCAGCCCGGTGTCACCTAACGCGACCAGGTCACCCGACGTCGCACCATGGACAGCCGCGTAGTCGGCTCCCTTCACCGCACACCTTCCGCGCCCGTGTCGAGAAAACCGGTAGCTCGTGCCTTGGCGAGCGCGGTCTCCTTTGCGCCCGGTCCATCAAGGGGGCCGTCCACCAGTCCAGCGAATCCGATGGCGACCCGGGCACCCCCGATCGGTGTCAGGCCAACGGCTTGGCTGCCGTGCGGGTCGAAGCGGAGAGCTTCCCCCGCTTCGACAGCCAAACGCATTCCGTACGCCGCCGCGCGGTCGAACCGCAGACGGGGGTTGACCTCGAAGAAGTGGTAGTGCGAGGTCACACTGATCGGAACGTCGGAGGTATTCTCCACGAGAATCTCAGTGACGGCGGGGGTCACCGCGTCCACTTCCGCCTGATGCGGCCAAATCGCTCCAGGCTGCACTTGGCCGTTTGACGGGCCGAACGGTTCAGTGACGACGACGAGTCGACTGCCGTCGTCGAATACAGCTTCGACCCAGACCTCGGGAACCAGAGCACTGACACCGTCCATCACCTCGGTGGCGTTGAGTGCTCGTTGCCCCGCGTCCAGTGCCTCACGGAGACGCCGTCCGTCTCGCGCCGCTTCAATGACGGCGTCGGCTACGATCGCAGTGGCCTCGGGGGCGTTGAGCTTGAGGCCACGAGCCTTGCGTCTTCTGGCAAGTTCGGCCGCCGAAGCGATGAGGAGACGGTCTCGCTCGGTAGGTGTGAGGCGCATGCCACGATCCAACACCTTTGGGGTAACTTTCACGGGTCATGCCACAGGCCATTTGCGCCAAAGTGGTGCAGGGGCGGTAGCTCAGCTGGTTAGAGCAGCGGACTCATAATCCGTCTTGTCGTGGGTTCGAGTCCCACCCGCCCCACTGGCTTGATGTTCCGCCGGCTGATGGGTTACACCTGTTTCGGTTGATGGGTGACAGTGGCTGCATGAGCCGGATCTGCGCGGCTCGCCAATGGAATTGCGGCAGGCCACTGCAACGTCCGGCGGGATTTCTGGTTACTCCTGTGATTTGTGGCCATCGGCTGGGTATGCCATTTGCGGCCGGCGCAACAACAAGATCTGGATTGTTCCGAAGGAGCACCATGCCAAACGACCCCCGATTCGACTCCGCCCATCAGCCCGGTACGCCTGCGGGTATGGCACCAAGCGACGTCCACGACCGTACTGAGATCGGTAAGTGGTTTGGCAAGGACCTTTGGCCAGCCACGACCCGCGAGGCGCAAGCGAAGGCCCAGGAGTTGGGCGCACCGGCAGAGGTTGTTGAGTTGCTCAATCAACTGCCGAACAGGACCTTCCGCAATACGCAAGACCTTGTCCAAGCGCTGGGCATCGGGGTCGAGCAGCGACGACAGTAAAGACGCGGGCATTGACGACCTCTGACATCTCCCAAGTCCGCGGCCCAGTAGCCCGACTGCCACCAATACTTCTGGGTATAGGTCTTGGTGGCTTCGTTGATGGGATCGTCCTTCACCAGATACTGCAGTGGCATCACCTGGTGAGCGACACCCACGAGCACGTCACTACGGTTGCCGGTCTCGAAGCCAACACCCTCGCCGACGGCATCTTTCACGCATTCGCCTTCATCGCGGTCCTGGTGGGCGTCATTGGACTCGTGACCGCGTGGCGAAACGGGCGGCTGGCACCAACCTGGCGGTCCCTCGCCGGTCTGGTGCTGTGTGGATGGGGATTCTTCAACCTCGTAGAGGGTGTGGTCTGTCATCACATCCTCGGTCTGCACCACGTACGCGATGACCTCGGCGGCCCAGCCTCATGGGACATCGGGTTTCTGGTCTTTGCCTTGCTGCTGATCCTGGGCGGCTGCCTGCTGCAGCGCTCGTCAGCGACTGTCTGAGTTGGCCCGCTGGCTTCGGAGTGATGGACGAAGCGACGCTTCATGGTTTGGGGTGGCTGCGGCGGGGTAAGCCGCCATCCGGCGGATCAAACTTCGATTTTGTTCGCACCAAGGGGTGTTCGGGATGGGTTCTCAGCGGGAGCAACCAGGGCAGGCAGGATTTGGAGATGAAGGCCGACCTCGTGAGGACCGACCGCAACGGGGGGTAGACGCGCAGGAACGGCGCCGGTTCCGCGCTAGTCCAAGTCGCATGGG